>DATIDB010000130.1:0-3486 GCA_035456545.1 Alphaproteobacteria bacterium
GATTCAGGGCGCCGCATCGCCATGTCGATGGTCGAGAGTCAGCGCGACTGCCTTAGCGCGCCCGCCGGGCCGGCGCTGAAGCATTCCATCTACGCCGCGGTCGATCTCGGCACCAACAACTGCCGGCTTCTCGTCGCGCGCCCCGCCGATGGCGGCTTTCGGGTCATCGATGCGTTCTCTCGCGTCGTGCGGCTCGGCGAGGGGCTGGCGGCCTCCGGGATCCTCTCGGAATCCGCGATGCGGCGCACGCTGGAGGCGCTGGCGATCTGCGCCTCGAAGATGCGCCGTCGCGGCGTCACCACCGTGCGCGCCGTGGCCACCGAGGCCTGCCGGCGCGCGGAGAACTGCGGCGAGTTCCTTGACCGCACGCGCCGCGCCACCGGGATTCGCCTGGAGATCATCTCCTCGGCAGAGGAGGGGCGCCTTGCGCTCGACGGCTGCGCCCCGCTGCTCACCTCCGACCCGCCCCATGCGCTGGTCTTCGACATCGGCGGCGGCTCGACGGAGCTGAACTGGATCGAGATCGACGCCAACAAGCGGACCACGGTCCTCGGCTCCGTCTCGCTGCCTTTCGGCGTCGTCACCTTGAGCGAGCGGTACGGCTCCGGCCGCCTCGGCGACGCCGGATACGAGCGGATGGTGGCCGAGGTGGTGGGAGTGCTGGAGGATTTCGAGGCGCGCCACCGCATCGCCCCGATGGTGGCCCGCGGCATGGTTCAGATGCTCGGCACCTCGGGAACCGTCACCACCCTGGCCGGCGTGCATCTTCGGCTCGAGCGCTATCGGCGTGCGGTCATCGACGGCTATACGCTGGATTTCGCCGCGATCGCCTCGGTCAGCCGCCGACTTGCCGATATGGATTGCGAGGAGCGCGCGGCGCTGCCCTGCATCGGATCGGAGCGCGCCGACCTCGTGGTCGCGGGCTGCGCGATCCTCGAGGCGATCTGCCGGCTTTGGCCGGTCGGACGGGTGCGGGTCGCCGACCGCGGCCTGCGCGAGGGCATCCTCTTCCGCCTCATGGGCCGGCATTCCCTCGACGGTCGCGGCGTTCCCGCGTGAGCGCGCCGAAACGACCGGGTAGGGGCGGGTCCGGCAAGCGGGGCCCCGCCGGGCGGCGGCTGACCGTCAAGGTGAAGACCGCGGGCCAGCGCTCGGCATCCTCCACGCGCTGGCTGGAGCGGCAGCTCAACGACCCCTACGTCGCCGAGGCCCGGCGGCTCGGCTACCGCTCGCGCGCCGCCTTCAAGCTGGCGCAGCTCGACGATCGCTTCGGCTTGATCCAACCCGGCGCGCGCGTGGTCGACCTCGGCGCCGCGCCCGGCGGCTGGACCCAGGTCGCGGCGGAGCGGAGCCGCGCGCGCGAAGGGCGGGGCCTTGTCCTCGCCGTCGACCTGACGCCGATGGAGCCGGTCGCGGGGGCCGAAATCCTGGAGCTGGACTTTCTCGCTCCCGAAGCCCCGGGGCGCATCCGCGCCGCGCTCGAGGGTCCCGCCGATCTGGTGATGAGCGACATGGCTGCGCCGGCGACCGGCCATCCGCAGACCGACCATCTGCGCATCATGGCGCTGGCCGAAGCGGCTTACGCTTTCGCCAAGGAGGTCCTCGCCCCCGCAGGCGCCTTCCTGGCCAAGGTCCTGCGCGGCGGCGCCGAGAAGCAGCTCCTCGACGCGCTGAAACGGGATTTCGCAACCGTCCGACATGTGAAGCCTCCGGCCAGCCGCGCCGATTCCGCGGAGATCTATGTGGTGGCGACCGGGTTCCGCGGCCGGCGCGCAGACCAGCCTTGACCTCGCCCGGCTTGGCCGCCTTCGCGCGGCCAGCCATAATCCGGCCCGATCCCCCTGAACAGGTGATGCATGCGACGGAACCAGGACCTCCCGCGCGGGCGCATCGAGCGTCTGGAGTTCGAGAGCGAGGCTCTGAGGGACAATCTGCAGGCCGATCCCAACCGGCGCGAGCTGCATGTCTATCTGCCGCCGGGCCGCGCGGATGGGGCGGGGCTGCCGCTGCTCGTCGACCTGGTCGGTTTCACCGGTTCGGGGATGAGCCACACCAATTGGCGAAATTTCGGCGAGAACGTGCCCGAGCGCCTCGACCGCCTCATCGGCGAAGGCGCGATGGGGCCCGTCGCCGTCGCCTTTCCCGACTGCTTCACGCGCCTCGGCGGGAACCAGTACATCAACAGCGCGGCGCTCGGCCGCTACGAGGACTACCTGATCCGCGAAGTGGTGCCTCTGGTGGAGCGCCGATTCTTCTGCGGCGGGGCGGGCAAGCGCGGCGTCTTCGGGAAATCCTCCGGCGGCTACGGCGCCATCGTGCATGCGATGCGGCACGGGGGATTCTGGAGCGCGGCCGCCTGCCATTCCGGCGACATGGCGTTCGAGCTGACCTATGGCTGCGACATCCCGGCGACCTTGAACGAGCTGGCCAAGCACGGACGCTCGATCACCGCCTTCCTCGCGCATTTCGAGAAGGCGCAGAAGCCGAGCGACCGCGAGGTCCACACCCTCATGTTCCTCGCCATGGCCGCGACTTACGACCCAGACCCCAGCCAGCCTTTCGGCATCCGCCTTCCCTGCGATCCGGAGACGGCGGAATTGATCCCGGAGCGCTGGGCCAATTGGCTCGCCCACGATCCGGTCGTCATGGCGGAAAGTTCGGGCGAGAGCCTGAAGCGCCTGAAAGGGCTCTATATCGACTGCGGGGATCGCGACCAGTACCACCTGCATTACGGATCGCGGCGGCTGCACCGGATCCTCGACCGCATGGGCATCCCCCATACCTATGAGGAATTCCCGGACGACCATTCCAACGTCGATTACCGCATGGACCTGTCGCTTCCCTTCCTCGAACGCGCGTTGCGCTAGCCAGAGCCATGGCCAAATCCGAGCACGCGCCGTCCTATTACGCGGCGACCGCCCATCTCGCGCCGGACCTGCCGGCGCTGGAAGGCGAGGTGCGCGCCGACGTGGTCGTCGTCGGCGCGGGCTATACGGGCATTTCGGCCGCGCTCGAGCTGGCCCGGCGCGGCTATGACGTCGTCGTTCTGGAGACTCACCGGGTCGGGTGGGGCGCCTCCGGACGCAATGGCGGACAGATCTGCACCGGCTTTTCGGCGAGCCTGGCCAAGATCGAGAAGTCGGTCGGTCTCGACGACGCGCGGAAACTCTTCGCCGTGGCCGAGGAAGGGAAGGCGCTGATCGCCGAGCGCATCGCGCGGCACGCCATCGATTGCGACCTGAAATGGGGGTATCTGTACGCCGCTCCGAAGGCGCGGCATGTCGAGGAACTGAAGGAGGAGCAGGAGGTCGCTGAGCGGCGCTTCGGCTACGAGGGCCGATTGCGACTCATCGATCGCGACGAGGTTCGCCGCATGGTCGCGAGCCCGGCCTATGTCGGGGGCCTCTACGATGGCGGCGCGGGGCATCTGCATCCGCTGAATTACTGCCTCGGGCTTGCCAAGGCAGCGCGCGAGGCGGGAGCGCG
>DATIDB010000131.1:0-2997 GCA_035456545.1 Alphaproteobacteria bacterium
CAGCTCGTTGCGCGTGAGCGTGGCCGCGGCCGACCGCGCCACCGGGAATCCTCGGCGTTGCAGGAGCTGCGCCAGCATCGCCGCCGCCAGCTCGTCAGGCAAGGAGCGGCCGCCGACGCATAAGACCGCCTCCGTGACGGGTGCCGATTGGACCGATGCCGCCGCAGGCGCAGGGGGCTTCGGCGCTTCGGGCCCGGTCGTCTCCGCCGGCGGCTGCCAGTCCGCATAGTCCTCGATGATCGCGCGCGCCGCATCTTCGAGAGCGGTCAGATGCTCGCCTGTGAGCGAGCCGCGCTGGCGGTCGCGCTCCGCCATCGCCAAAGCGGGAAGGATCAGCTCGTCGTAGAGCTCCTCGAGGGAACGGCGCTCGGCGATGAATTCCTCGGCGATCTCGGCGGCCTCGTCGGGATCCTGGGCGAGAAGCCGCTGGTAGAAGCGCGCCGGCGGCGGCAGGACCGGTGCGTTGCCGAGCATCACGTCCAGGAACCGCAGCTGCGGCACGTACTGCCCCATCACCACGAGGCAGACCGTCAGAGGCGTCGACAGCAGCAGGCCGATGGGCCCCCAGAGCCAGGTCCAGAACACCGCCGCGACGATGATCGCGATCGCCGATATTCCCGTCGAGGCGCCGTAGAGCCACGGCTCGATGATGTTGTTGCTGATCAGCTCGATCCCGAGGAACAGCCCGATGGTGAGCAACGGCGTCGTCCAGCCGGGGTCGACGGCGAAGGAGAGCGCGATGGGGAAGGAGGCGGCGATGGCCGGCCCGGCATAGGGGATGAAGCGCAGGAGGGCGGCCAGCAGCCCCCACAGCACCGGATTTGGCACACCGATGAAGAAGAGACCGATCCCGATCGGCAGGCCATAGGTCGCGTTGACGACGAGCTGCATGAGCAGGTAGCGGCTCACCCGCTCGCCGGCCTTGGACATCGCCTCGGTGGTGCGCTGCAAGTCGCCCGAGCTGACCAGCCGGATGATGCGGTCGCGCAGATCCTCGCGATAGAGCAGGATGAAGATGACGAAGACGATCACGACGCCCGCCATCGCCACCGGGCTTAGCAAGGGACCGACCACGCGCGCGATCAGTTCGATCGGACTGGCCTTGCGCGCATGCACCTCCACCGGGATCGGCTGGCGTTCGGCCTGCGCCGGTTTGGCGGGCTCGGTCGCATCGGTAAGCTCCTCGCTGAGATTCTCGATCAGCTCGGAGGTTCGCTCCACCACGCCTTGCTCTCCCGGCGCGTTCCGCAGCGTCCGGATCTTGGCGACGAGGTTGGTCTGATACTGGGTGATGTTGTCGGCGAGGTCGATGACCTGGAACGCGACGACCGTGGTCAGTCCGGCTATCAGCATTCCCGCCAAGGTCACGACCAGGATGGTCGCGGTGATGCGGCCGACGCCCCATCGTCGCAGCTTCGTGACCGCCGGGCCCAGCATGAAGCTGAGCAGCACGGCGAGGGCGATCGGGATGAAGATCTCGCGCAGGAAGTAGAGCGCCGCAACCGCCGCGGCGAGGACGCCGACGGTCACCAGCGGGCGCGAGTTCTTATGCGCCGTCGGGCCGGAGTCGAAGCTCGCGGTTAGCGCGGTATCCTCGCTCCGCCAGACCATGTGTGTGGACCTCCCCGCGGCAGAGAACGCCGTGTCGGATATGGCGTTGCGGGGGCGGCTGAAGCGGCGGCTTTGCAAGAGCGGGCGCACCCGGTCGGGTGCGCCCGAGTTCTTGAGACGGGGTCGGGAGGACGATGAGGTTTCAGGATTCCAGCGCCGAGCGCGGCCGTCCTTGCTGGAGGGCGATCCAGGCCACTCTGGCCATGGGGCTCGATTCGACAAGGTCGTGGGCGGCGCGGCGCCCCAGAAGCTTCACGATCAGGTCCAACATTCCGTGCCTCTCGAAAAACAGTGAACTTGGCCGGGAAGGCGCTCTGAAGTCCGCGATGCTCACGAGATCGGCGGACCGGCAAGGCGCCTTCGAACATTAGAACGGCCTAACTGAGGGTGGGGATGCGGCAGACCTCCATCCGGGCCGTGCGGGACAACAGGATTCACCCGGCGCATCGACCTGGAAGCTTTTGAATATATTAAATAATTTGAATATTAACTGCCGAACGGATAGCGCCGGAAGAGCTAGGAGCCGGAGCCCGGCCTGGGACCCTCAGCCGCCGTCAGTCGATGAGAATCCAGAGAACCGAAGCGGCCAAGAGGGCGCCCATGGCGAGGTTGAAGAGCCTCAGGCCCATGGGACCGCGCAACACCCGCGCGATCCCGACGCCGAGCAAGGTCCAGATGGTCGCCGAGGGAAAGCTCACGATCGCGAATATCGTCACCATGGCCAGCACCTGCGGCAGCATCGCCTCGCCGGCCAGGGTGAAGGTCGAGATGGCCCCGCTCACCATGATCCAGGCCTTGGGATTGACCCACTGAAAGGCGGCCGCCTGAAGAAAGGACAAGGGGCGGGCACCGGCGTCGGCGGGCTCGGCTTCGCCCGACATCGCGATCCGGACGGCGAGCCAGAGCAGGTAGGCGCTGCCGGCGACTTTCAACACGGCATGCGCGATCGGGACCTCCTCGAACAGCCTGCCGAGGCCCAGTCCTATCATCAGCGCCATCACCGGAAAACCGATGCAGACCCCCAAGAGGTGGGGAAGTGTCCGCCGAAGGCCGAAATTCGCGCCGGAGGCCGTCAGCATGATGTTGTTCGGCCCCGGCGTGATCGATCCGGCGATCGCGAACAGCGTGAACGGGAGGAGGAACTCGTACATCCGGTCAGTGAGGCACCGGGATCGAGAGCCGCCGGCGGGTTCGGAAGGAGAGGGCATTCTCTTCCAGCTCCCGAATTTCGAGGTCGAGAGTCCAATGCCCGTCTTCGCGCGCGACGCGGTAGAGATGGAACTGCGCCTGCTCGCGATGCGCATGTTGCGCCCGGGCGGAGGCGGAGGCGACGCCGATGACCGGCACCGCGCCTCGCGGCGTCTGGATCGCGGAATGGCTCATGCG
>DATIDB010000132.1:0-2616 GCA_035456545.1 Alphaproteobacteria bacterium
GCAAGCCGAAGGACATCGCCCCGGCCGTGGCCTTCCTCGCGTCCGAGGAGGCGCATTGGATCACCGGCCAGACGCTCGTCTCAGACGCGGGAATGGTGCGCTGGTAGTGAGCGGCCCGCCTCCTCTCCTTCGAGGCCCGCCTGCGGCGGGCACCTCAGGATGAGGAGGCGGGCGCGCGGAAGGATCGCGGCACCTCAGGATGAGGAGGTTTTCATGAGCGACCTCACCCTGAGGTGCGAGGCGGTAGCCGAGCCTCGAAGGGCGAGGTCACGCGTTCCGCAGCCTACCAGCGCACCATTCCCGCGTCTGAGACGAGCGTCTGGCCGGTGATCCAATGCGCCTCCTCGGACGCGAGGAAGGCCACGGCCGGGGCGATGTCCTTCGGCTTGCCCACGCCCTTGATCGCCTGCAGCATCTCGACGAAGCCGAACGCCTCCTTGTGCGGGCTCGCCTGCACGCCTTCGGTGTCGGTGAGGCCGGGCGCCACGCAGTTCACGGTGATCTTGTAAGGGCCGAGCTCGGTCGCCAGCGCTCGGGTGAAGGTCATGACGCCGCCCTTGGCGGCGACGTAATGCGCCATGTTCGGCGTGCCGGCGAAGATCGAGTTCGAGCAGATATTGACGATGCGGCCGTAGCCGTTCTTGCGCATCATCTCGGAACCCGCGCGGCACATCAGATACATGCCGTCGAGATTGACGCGCATAATGCGCCGCCATTCCTCGAAGGTGAGATCGTCCCATTTCACGAAGGGCACGATTGCGGCGGCGTTCACCTGGATGTCGAGCTTCCCCGCCTTCTCGGCCACCTTCCGGTGCAGTGCGGCCACCTGCTCCGGGTCGCCGACATCGCACTGGACGGCGAAGGACTTGCCACCGCAGGCCTTGGCCGCCGCCTCCGCGCCCTTGCCGTTCTGATCGACCGCGACGACCGTCGCCCCTTCCTCGCCCAGCCGCTCGGCGATCGCCCGGCCGATCCCCTGCGCGGCGCCGGAGACGATGGCGACGCGGCCCTCGAAACGCTTGCTCATCCTTCGCTCCTCAGTGCTTGTCGATGACCGACAGGGCCGCCTCAAGGCCCGCCGCCAGATCCGCCCTCTTGCCGAGATGCCGCAGCGCGCCGCCGAGGGCGGTCAGCGCCACCGTCGCATAGATGGGCTCGGCGACGGGGCCCATATGGCCGATGCGGATCAGCTTGCCGGCGGTCTCGTTGCGCCCCGTGGAGAAGACGACGCCGTAAAGATCGCGGGCCACCGCCAACCATTGCTTGTCGTTGACGCCTTCCGGCACTTTGACCGCGGTGCAGGTCGGAGCGGCGATGGATTCCCGCGCCGCCCAGAGCTGCAGCCCCATGGCCTTGATGCCGGCGCGGCAGGCGGCGGAGGTGCGGGCATGCCGCGCCCAAACCTGCTCCGGACCTTCGTCCAAGTACTGGTCTATCGCGCCATCCAGCCCGTTCATCTCCGACACCGCGGGCGTGAAGGGGAAGGGCTTGTCGCGGCGCCAGGCGTCGCGCCAATCGAGGAGCGAGAGGATCGAGGCGCGCGGCGCCTTCGGGTTCTTCTCCATATGCGCCCAGGCGCGCTGGTTCACCGCCATGAGCGTCAGCCCCGGCGGCCCGCCCAGGCACTTGCCGGGGCCGGTGACGAAAACGTCGGCGAGGCAGTCCTCCGGATGGATGTCCATCCCCGCGAAGGAGGAAACAGCATCCACCAGCATCAGCGCGTCATGCGCGCGCACGATGCGGCCGATTTCCGCGACCGGGTTGAGCGTGCCCGAGGGCGTGTCGTGATGGACGACGGTCACGATCTTGATGTCCGGCCGCTTCTTGAACGCGGCCTCGACCGTCGCCGGATCGATCGCCTCGTTGTAGGGCACCTCGATCTCCAGCAGCTCCTTGTTGTAGCGCGCCGACCAGTAGCCGAAGCCCTTGCCGTAGACGCCTGAGGCGAGATTCAGCACCACGTCGTCCGGGCCGATCAGCGAGGCGGCGGCGGCTTCGAGGCCGGGCGCCGGCTCGCAATGCAACACCAGCGCCGGATCGGGCGCGCGCAGCGCCTCGGTGAGCTTGAGCACGGTGCGCTCGTAGAATTCCTGGAAGTAGAGGTCGAAATCGTAATAGACCGGGCGGGACATCGCGCGCAGCACGCGCGGATAGCAGGCGACCGGCCCCGCCGAAAGAGTGATCACCGGCTCCTTGACGCTGATCCGGGACATGGGGGATGCCTCCTGACCGAGTGTCTCTCTGCCGGCATTATTCAGCAGACCGCGCGCGGAAGACCATTCCGAACCTTAGGGGACCGGCTGGATCATTGTGGTCATGGCATATGACGATCTCATCATCGGCGGCGGAACGGCGGGCGCCGTGCTCGCCGCGCGGCTGAGCGGGGATTCCGACCGCCGTGTCTGCCTTCTCGAGGCGGGTGGCCCGGCCAGCGAGGATCCTGACATCGCCGATCCTTCGAAATGGCCGGCCCTGCAGGGCCGCGCCATCGATTGGCGCTATGAGACCGTGCCGCAGGCGGGAACGGCGGGCCGCAGCCATCCCTGGCCGCGCGGGCGTGTGCTCGGCGGGTCCTCGGCGATCAACGCCATGGCGCATGTGCGCGGGCATCCGAGC
>DATIDB010000133.1:0-2495 GCA_035456545.1 Alphaproteobacteria bacterium
ATCTACTACGGGAACGTCACTCCGCCGGCGGACGATCTGCGCAAGCTCAACGGCCCCGTGCTCGGTCAGTTCGGCGAACTGGACAAGTTCATCAATCGCGAGATGGTTACAGGCTTCGAGGCCAATATGCGCACGGCCGGCAAGCCGCTCGATGTGTATTGGTACTCCGCCGACCACGCCTTCGCCAATCCGACGGGCGGGCGTTACGATGCCGAGGATGCGAGCCTCGCCTGGTCGCGGACTCTCGAATTCCTCAAGGCCAATCTCGGGTGAGGTCGAACGCCGCCCGCGCATGAACGACCCCGTCTTCGTGGTTCACGAATTGGCCCATGCGCGGGCCGCGCTCGCCGCGGCGGCGGACACAGGACGGAGAGTCGTACTGCTCTCTCCGCCCGATGCCGCAGTCTATCTGGGATTGCGCTGGATGCCTGCGCTGGCGGCGGCGGCACGGTCGGAGTTCCCGAACGCGGTCGCCGGCACCGCCCTCGACTGCGGCGACCGCTTGGCGCTGGCGCTGGAAGCCTTGCGCCACGGGGCGGAAATCGTGCTCTTCACCGGGCCAAAGGAAGAGGCCGAGCGCCTCCGGCCGGCGACCACGGCGGCGGGCGCCGACCTGTGGCGGTCGCGCCCGCCCGCTCTCGATCTCGGGACCGTCCCGACGGAACAGGCGATGATTGCCTGCCGGGAATGGATCGACCGCCTTGGGGCAGTGTTGAAATAGCGGCAGGCCTCGGCTAATGAGGGGCGGCTTCGGCGAATGTCGTAAGATGCCGCGTGAGAGGGCAGATGCCATGAGCGTCACCGAGAGGGTCCGGCAGATCCTAAGCAACTACGAGAGCGACAATCCGGGCACCAAGGCCAATCTCGCCCGCATTCTGATGCAGGGGCGGCTGGGGGGCACCGGCAAGCTCGTGATCCTGCCGGTCGATCAGGGATTCGAGCATGGTCCCGCCCGCAGCTTCGCCGTCAATCCGCCCGCCTACGATCCTCATTATCACTTCGGCCTGGCGCTCGAAGCCGGGCTTTCGGCCTATGCCGCTCCGCTCGGCATGATCGAGGCGGGAGCGGCCACCTTCGCCGGGCAAATCCCGACCATCCTTAAGGCCAATAGCGCCAACAGCCTCGCCCGTAGCAAGGATCAGGCGGTCACCGCATCGGTCGACGACGCGCTCCGTCTCGGCTGCTCGGCCATCGGATTCACCATTTATCCCGGCTCCGACGATCAGTACGCGATGATGGAGGAGATTCGCGACCTCGGGCGCGAGGCGAAGGCCAAGGGTCTCGCCGTCGTCATCTGGTCCTATCCGCGCGGCGGCGACCTCACCAAGGAAGGCGAGACGGCCATGGACATCTGCGCCTATGCGGCGCATATGGCCGCTCTGCTGGGCGCCCATATCATCAAGGTCAAGCTACCGACCGCTCATCTCGAGCTGGCCGCCGCCAAGAAGGTCTACGAGGCGCAGAAGATCGATATTTCCAGTGTCGCCGCCCGCGTGCGGCACGTGGTGCAATCCTGTTTCGACGGCCGTCGTTTGGTCGTTTTCTCCGGGGGCGAGGCTTCGACCGAGGAGAGCATCTACGATTCCGCCCGCGCCATCCGCGACGGCGGCGGCACCGGCTCGATCATCGGCCGCAACACCTTCCAACGGCCGCGCGAGAGCGCGCTCAAGATGCTCGATACCCTCGTCAAGATTTACCAAGGCAAGGCTTGACCGCCATCGCCGAAGAGTTCTCCTGCCGCCTCTATCTGGTGACGCCGGCGCGGCTCGATCTCGAGCCGTTCGCCGAGCTGCTGGCGAGCGCCCTCGACGCAGGCGACGTGGCGGCGGTGCAGCTTCGCCTCAAGGGCGCCGCCGACGGTGAAATCCGCCGCGCGGCCGAACGCCTCGGTCGATTGGTGCAAGGGCGGGACATCGCCTTCATCCTCAACGATCGACCTGACCTCGCCGCCGCGACCGGCGCCGATGGCGTTCATATCGGCCAGGAGGATGCGAGCTACGAGGAGGCGAGGGCGGCGGTCGGCTCCGACCACATCGTCGGCGTCACCTGCCACGATTCCCGCGATCTCGCGATGGAGGCAGCCGACAGGGGCGCGGACTATGTGGCCTTCGGTGCCTTCTTCCCGACGGCGACCAAGGAGCCGAAGGGCCGCCCCACCCCGGAAATCCTCGAATGGTGGAGCGACATCATGACGGTGCCGGTGGTGGCGATCGGCGGGATCACCCCCGAAAACTGCGCGCCGCTCGTGCGGGCCGGGGCCGATTTCATCGCCGCTTCCGCCTCGGTGTGGGATCACCCCGACGGACCGGCGGTCGCGGTCGCGGCTTTCGGTCGCGCCATCGCAGAGGCGCTCGACCGATAGCCATGCGCCCGTTGCCGAGTCGCGACGCCGGTGCTACGGTCCCGCGCCGTTCCGCAACCTTTCTCGAAGAGACCACTCGCACATGAAGATCGACGGCAACGCCATCCGCCCCGGCAATGTGATCGAGCACAAG
>DATIDB010000134.1:0-5088 GCA_035456545.1 Alphaproteobacteria bacterium
AAGCATGAAGCCGCGCCGGATGCTGCTCACGGTCGCCGTTAGTTTGGCGCTCCTGGGCGGAGGCTTCGCTTTGGCCCAAACAGCCGCCCCGCAGGCGCCGTCCTCCGCGCCCGATGCAGCGCAGCCGCATGACGACGCCGCCCCCGGCATGCCGGGAATGGGGATGGGGCCGCCGATGGGCGCGGGACCGGGCACGCCGATGGGTCCGATGATGGGGATGGGCCCTGGAATGGGCATGGGGTCGGGCATGCCGATGGGTCCGATGATGAGGATGGGCCCTGGGATGGGCATGGGGCCGGGCATGCCGATGGGTCCGATGATGGGGATGGGCCCCGGGATGATGGGCATGGGAATGGGCCCCGGGATGATGGGCATGGGAATGGGCCCCGGCATGGGCATGCCGGGCGGTTGGATGGGGATGCACCACCACGGGCATGGGATGGGGGAGGATTCGCAGGACCGGAGATTCGGCTCGGATGACCCGGTCGAGGCGGCGTTCGAGGCCATCAATCGGCGCATGCACCGGCAAATGATGGCGCCCACGACCGGAGACCCGGACGCCGATTTCGCGCAGGCGATGATCGCTCATCATCGCGGCGCGGTGGACATGGCCAAGCTGGTCGTCGCCTTCGGCGACGATCCCGACATCCGCAAGTTCGCCGAATCGGTGATCGCGGCCCAGAGCGCCGAGATTCGGGTGCTCGAAGACTGGCTCCGTCGCCGCGAGCCTTAGTTCAGGCCAAAAAAATGCCGGGCCCGAAGGCCCGGCAAGTTGAACAGGGAGGCTTCACGTCTGGGAGACGTAGGATCCCGAAGGACCCCTTCCGGGCCTTGCGCCCGGAACTCATTTGCGCAAGCGCCGTGCTGCGCTGCAACAACACGAACAAAAATAAGCATTCTGCGGTGCAGCGCCATAAGAGAAAAATACAGCGTTGCTATGCGCCCGCAGCATAGCTTTGTTCGGGCGGGGCGAGCGCGTCGCTATCCGCTCAGCGCGGGATAAGCAGCGCTTTTGGAGCTGGCTCCTGGGCAACCCGCCGCAAGCGCTCGGGCGCGCATCCGGGGCATCAAAGGTCCCCCCTTAGAACTGGCTCTTTGCCACCTGCTGCAAGAGGAAATCGCGGAACACCTGGATCCGCTTGGAATTGCGCAGCTCCTCCGGATAGACGAAATAGGCGTCGATCCGCGGCCCCTGGATCTGCGGGAGCACCCGCACCAGGTCGTCGGCGCCCTGGACCATGTATTCGGGCAGCGCCCCGATGCCGATGCCGGCCTGCAGCGCCTTGAATATGGCGTAGACATTGTTGATGCAGAGCACCGGGGAGCGGCTCTGTCCCGGCTTCACTCCAAGTCTCAGTAGCCAGTTCAGGTCCTGCACCGGGGGGCGGGCATCCTCCCCATAGACGCTGATCGAGTGCCCATTGAGATCCTCCGGCGTCTTCGGCATCCCGTGGCGGTGGATATAGGACGCCGAGGCGTAGATATTGATGTGCACCGTCAGGAGATGCCGCTGGATCAAATCCGGCTGGCGCGGCGGCAGCATGCGGATCGCCACATCCGCCTCGCGCATGCCGAGGTCCAGCTCGCGCTCGTCGAGCACGAGCTCGACCGAGATTTCCGGATGCAGCTCCAGGAACTCCTTCATCCGGGGCGTCAACCAGGTGGAGCCGAGCGCCACCGTCGCCGTCACCTTCAAGGGCCCGCGCGGCCGGTCCTTGCTCTCGGTGAGCTGCGCCTCGGCCATGGCCAGCTTGGCGAAGACGTCATGCGCCGTTCGATACAGCAGCTCCCCTTGCTCGGTCAGGATCAGGCCGCGCGCGTGCCGATGGAACAGCGGCACGTTGAGGCTGTCCTCGAGCGCGCTGATCTGGCGCGAGACCGCCGACTGGCTGAGATTGAGCATCTCGCCCGCATGCGTGAAGCTTCCCGCTTCCGCAACGGCGTGAAAAATTCGCAGCTTGTCCCAATCCATCATGGCCGGGTCTGGTCCTGCGACGCGCGCCGTTTCGCCTATTCGGCGGCTTTGGCGGCGGGCGAGTCCTCCTCGGCGGCCAGCAACCGTTCGGCTTCGAGCGCGGCCATGCAGCCCATGCCGGCCGCGGTCACCGCTTGACGGAAGATCTTGTCCTTGACGTCTCCGGCGGCGTAAACGCCGGGAACGCTGGTCGCGGTCGAATCGGGCGCGGTCTGGATGTAGCCCGCCGCGTCCATCGCCAGCTTGCCGCGGAAGAGCTGCGTCGCCGGATCGTGGCCGATGGCGATGAAAAGCCCGTCCGCGGCGATCTCGCTCATCGCGCCCGTGATCAGGTTCTTGATCCGAAGCCCGGTTACCCCCGGAGGGTTGTCGGTGCCGAGCACCTCCTCCACGGCGCTGCTCCAGATCACCTCGATCTTCGGGTTCCGGAACAGCCGGTCCTGGGCGATCTTCTCCGCCCTCAGGCGATCGCGGCGGTGGATGAGGGTGACCTTGGTCGCGAAATTGGTGAGAAAGATCGCCTCCTCCACGGCGCTGTTGCCCCCGCCGACGACGGCGACTTGCCGGCCGCGAAAGAAGAACCCGTCGCAGGTGGCGCAGGCCGAGACGCCGTAGCCCTGAAAGCGCTTCTCGCTCGGCAGGCCAAGCCAACGGGCCTGCGCGCCGGTGCAGATGATCAGGCTGTCGCCGAGATAGGCGTCCCCGCTGTCGCCTACGCAACGGAACGGCCGGCGCGAGAGGTCGCAAGATACGATCGTGTCGAGAATCAGCCGCGTACCGACATGCTCAGCCTGCTTTTGCATTTGCTCCATCAACCATGGACCCTGCACCGGATCGGCGAAGCCCGGATAGTTCTCGACGTCAGTGGTGATGGTGAGCTGACCGCCCGGCTGCAGGCCCTGCACCAGGATCGGCTTCAGATTTGCGCGGGCGGCATAGATGGCGGCCGTGTAGCCCGCCGGCCCGGACCCGAGAATCAATACCTTGCTGGCATGCTCTTGCGTCATCGCAATCTCCGGGGGGCGTGCGGCAGGATAGCGCAACCGCTGCCCCGAACATAAGATCGATGACCCAGGCACACAAGCCGCGCCATCCCATGCGCGCCCGGGTTTTAATCGCAATGATGGGTGGTCTCTCCGCACAACCTTGAGGCTCTCGGGGGCACCAAGAATGTCTTGGACAGGGCAAATGTCCGTAATATAGTTGCCGGCACATCGAGCTTTTTTTAGGGGGAGCTGAATGCGGCGGGTGAAGCTGGACCGGATCGATCGCCGGATCTTGCGCGACCTACAAGGCGACGGGCGCATGACCAACGTCGACCTGGCCAAGCGCGCGGGGATCTCCGCGCCGCCCTGCCTTCGGCGCGTGCGCGCGCTTGAGGAGTCGGGATACATCCGGGGCTATCACGCGGACATCAATCCGGAAGCCCTGGGCTTTGGTGTCACCATCTTCGCCCAGGTCGGGCTGGCCAGCCAGGCGGAGGGAGATTTGAAGGCCTTCGAGGAGCTGGTCCGCCGCTGGCCGGAGGTGCGCGAGTGCCACATGCTCGCCGGAGAGACGGACTTCCTGCTCAAGGTCGTGGCGACGGATTGGGATGCGTATCAGAAATTCCTGACCACGCAGCTCACCACCGCGCCCAATGTGAGCCAGGTCAAGTCGGCGCTGGCGATCCGCATGTCCAAATACGAGCCTGGCGTGCCGATCGAGGTTGAAGGCGCCGAGGTCGAGGATTACGAGACGGCGTGATGGCTCGGCGAAGCGGGAGCGGCGCCGCAGGGCGCCGCACCCTTCGCGCCCTCCTTGCCGTCGGCGCGATCGTATTGCTCTCCGCGCCGCTGAGCGTCCTAGCCACCATTTTGCTGCTGCCGGTTTGGTCCTGGCTGGAATCGTCCGCCGGGATCGAGGCGGTCGGCCATTCCGGGCCGGCCGCTTGGTGCTACTTCGTGACCTTCGCGATTTTCGTCGGCGCGGGCGTTCTGCTTTTCCGCGCACGAGGCGGGCGCGGCGCTCCAAAGCTTTCTTGAGGGACGCGGCGTGGCGACGGCGGCAAGACTGCCGCCGCCTCAGTGTCAGCGGAAGCGGACGCGCACGATCTCGTACGATTTCGCGCCGCTCGGCGTCATCACCTCCGCGGAATCTCCCACCGACTTGCCGATCAGCGCGCGCGCCAGCGGCGCTCCGATCGAGAGCCGCCCCGCCTTGATGTCGGCCTCGTCCTGCCCGACGATCTGATAGGTCAGCTTCTCGTCGGTGTCCTCGTCGGCGATGGTGACGGTCGCGCCGAAGGTCACCTGCTTGCCCGAAAGCTTGGAGACGTCGATGACCTCCGCGCGGGCGATCTTGTCCTCGAGCTCGGCCACCCGGCCCTCGATGAAGCTCTGCCGCTCGCGCGCGGCATGGTACTCGGCGTTCTCCGACAAATCGCCATGGTCGCGCGCCTCGGCGATCGCGCGGATGACCGAAGGGCGCTCGACGCTTTTCAGATGCTTCAGCTCCTCCTCAAGCCTGAGGAACCCATCCATCGTCATCGGAACCTTGTTCATCCCGAGCCCCAGCGGAAACAGAAAAAGAGTCCCAGCCGGGTTGCTGGAATCTTCCGCTTCCCGCACCGGACCAGACGTTCAGAAAGACGCCCTAAAGTAGGACTGGAGCGGGGCCACTTCAAGCTCCCCGGCTTTCAGGCACCGGATCGCTTCCACGGCCGCTTTGGCGCCGGCGACGGTGGTGTAATACGGGATATTGTTCAAAAGCGCGGTTTCTCTCAGCGAAAAGCTGTCGGCGATGGCCTGCGCGCCCTCGGTGGTGTTGAAGAGCAGGTGGATCTCGCCGTTCTTCATGGCGTCCACGATATGCGGCCGGCCTTCCAGCACCTTGTTGATCAAGCGCACCGGCAGCCCGGCTTCGCGGAAATAGGCCGCCGTTCCGCGCGTGGCGATGAGATGGAACCCGAGCTCGACCAGCTTGCGGCAGGACTCGACCAGCGCCGGCTTGTCGCGATCCTTCACCGAAACGAAGACCGCGCCCGAGCGCGGCAGGTCGAGGCCTGCGCCGAGCTGCGCCTTGGCGAATGCACGCCCGAAATCGACGTCGATCCCCATGACCTCGCCCGTGGA
>DATIDB010000135.1:0-5337 GCA_035456545.1 Alphaproteobacteria bacterium
ATCCGGTTGAGGCGCTCGACTTCGCCCGGCGTGTGGCTGACCACCTTCAGCATCTGCTTGTGCGACCACACGTCGGTCTCGAGCGGCGCGACATTCAGATCGCCGACCAGCACCATCGGGCGCCGAGCATCGTTGGGCCGCGCCGCGAACCAGGCGCCCATCTCGTCGAGGAAGCGCAGCTTGTGCGCGAATTTGGGATTGGCCTCGGGATCGGGGAGGTCGCCGCCGGCGGGCACATAGAAATTGTGCAGCTCGAGCCCGCTCTCGAATCGCGCCACGAGATGGCGGCAGTCCGAGCGCTCGCACCAGCGCCGGCGGTGGCCGGCCACGAAGGGCACGCGCGAGAGGATGGCGACGCCGTTATAGCCCTTCATGCCGTGGATCAGCCGGTGACGGTAGCCCAGCGCCTCCAGCTCGGCCTTGGGGAAGGTCGGATTGCGGGTCTTCGTCTCCTGCAGGCAGAGCACGTCGGGCGACCAGCCGTCCACGAAACGGCGGACCAGGTCGATGCGCAGGCGCACCGAATTGATGTTCCAGGTCGCGATCCTGAGCGGCATGGGGAGAGATCGGCGAGGAAAAAGCCCGGCAAAGCTATAGCAGCCTTGCCGGGCTCTCAAAAGCAGAACGCCCGGTCAGGGGGAGGCCGGGCGTTCGCAGCTCCGATCGGAACCTGACATTCGGCAGGGGAACCGACGTGTCAGGCGGCCGGACCTTTGCGGACCCGGCCACTGATATCAAACAAATGGGGTGCCGATTGGTTCTGGTAAAGATGCGGTTTTCCGGCAACAGCCATGCGCGCGTTTCATGCGGCTCTCGCCCGCCGCGCCGACTCGGGCGTTTATACGATCCTGATGCGGCCGTTCATGCGGCCGGGCGCGCCCGCCGCTGCCGGGCGCGGGCCTCGGCGGCCTCGGCAAAAGCCCGGAACAGCGCCATCGAGACCGGATTTTCCGTGGCCCTGAATTCCGGGTGCCATTGAACGCCGAGGGCGAAGCCCCGGGCGCCGGGGACGCTGACCGCCTCGACCACGCCATCGGGCGCCGTCGCCTCGGCCGCCAGCCCTTCAGCCAGCCTGTCGATGGCCTGCCAATGCAGGGAATTCACCTGGATTTCCTCGGCATTCAAGAGCCGGTGCAGCAGCCCGCCTCGCCGGATCGCGACGACATGCCGCGGACCGTAGGCCTCCTCATAGGCCGCGCCCGGCGGCATCCGGTGATCGAGCTTGCCGTCCACGAGATGCACCTGCTGATGCAGGGTGCCCCCCAGCGCGACGTTCAGCTCCTGCAGGCCGCGGCAGATGGCGAAGAGGGGCAGGCCCTGGGCCAGAGCCTCGCGGATCAGCGGCAGGGTGGTGGCGTCACGCGCGGGGTCGTGCGGGCTCTCCTCCCGCTCCAGCTTGCGCCCGTAATGGTGCGGCTCGACATTGGAGCGGCTGCCCGTCACCAGAAGGCCGTCCATGCGCGAGATCAAATCGGGAAGATCGTAGAAGTCGCCCAGGGCGGGGATCACCCAGGGCAGCCCGCCGGCCGCGTGCGCGACGGCGGTGATGTATTTCTCGCCGACGGCATGGAAAGGCAGTCCGTCCGCTTCCTTGATGCAGGCCGGGATGCCGATGAGGGGTCGCATCGCCATGTCTTCGAAGTCCGCTTTCGCCACAGTCTCGCTTAGGATACTTAAGGAATATGGGGGAATTCTGGGAGTCGGCGCTGGCCTTTAAGGGGGTTGCGGTGGGCGCATGGCTGGCGCTGCTGCTTCTGGCCGAGCGCCTGCGCCCCTCCGCGCCTTACCCGAACGGGCGTCCCTGGGCGATCGCTCGACCGGCGCGCAACCTCGCCTTCCTCGTGATTTCGGCGCTGGTGTCGCTGGCCATCGTCGTCCCGGTCTCCCGCTTGGCCGCCGGCTTGGAACTCGGTATCCGACCCGGCTGGGCGACGGGCGGCGCGGGCCTCCTCTTCGACCTCCTGCTGCTCGATTTCCTGATCTATTGGTGGCATCAGGCCAATCACCGCGTCCCTTTCCTCTGGCGGTTCCACGAGGTGCACCACCTCGACCGGTTCCTCGACGCCAGCTCGGCGGTCCGATTCCATTTCGGCGAGGTGATCCTCTCGGCGCTGGCGCGGGCGGGCGTGATCCTCCTCTTCACCATCCCGCTCTCATCGGTGCTGGCCTTCGAGGCGCTGGTCCTCGCGGCGGCGGCCTTCCATCACTCGGATCTGAAGCTGCCCGCGGGTTTGGAGCGCTGGCTCTCGAAGATCGTGGTGACGCCCTCGATCCACTGGGTGCATCACCACCGCATCCGCCGCGATACCGACAGCAACTACGCCACGATCCTCAGCCTCTGGGACCCGCTGTTCGGAACCCGCAGCGGGACGCGGCGCACGCCGGAGATGGAGATCGGGGTCGAGGGGCGGGAGGAGCAGGACCTGCCGGGACTGCTGATGCGGCCGTTCGTCGCGAGCCGACCCACGCCCGAGCCGACCTAATCGACGCGGTTCGCGGGCCCCTTCGGCGTCGGCAGAGCGAAGAGTCTCGGATCGAGCGCGACGTCGAATTCGGGATCGGTCAGGACGACCTGCGTCTTCACGCCTTGCGCATCGGTGACGGTCCATTGCTTGAGCGCGAGCGGGCGCTCCTCGAACACCATCAAGACCGAGCCCGCGCCCTCGTCCTTGGCGTCGGCGACCTCCACGCGCATCACGCCGGGCCCGCGCTCGAAGCTTTTTACCTCGACGCCGTCGGTGAGGCTGATCCGGTCCTTCAGGAGGAACGCGGCCGGCGTCGAGGAGAGCGGCAGCGTCGTCACCTGATCGATCTCCGCGTCGTAATAGACGAGCGCGCCCGAGGAGGCGACCAGGAGATAAGGCGTCGGCGGATCGTATTCGACGCGCATGCGCCCCGGCCGGGCGAGAAAGATCCGCCCGGTGGCCATGCGGCCCTCCTGATCGAATTGCTGGAACTTCGCCGCCATGGTGCGGATCGAATCGAGGTAGCGCTCGATCTCGGCGAGGTCGGAGAGATCGGAGGGCTGGAGCGCCGCGCGGACGGGGCCGCCGAACAGCGCAGCTACGCCCACCCCCGCCAGCGCCGCGAGAAAGGTCCGTCTCGTCATCATCGGCAACCCGCCTCGCGCACGCGAAAGCCTCATCGACGGTTCTTCGGCCGGCCGCGGCCGCCCATCCCCAAGAAGATGGGCCCGGACCTCCGCGCCCTCAATCCCGCGCATCGATGGAGCGCGCCAGCACCTCGCGCTTGCCGACGTGGTTCGCGGACGAGACCACGCCCTCGCGCTCCATCTGCTCGACGATCCGCGCCGCTCGGTTGTAGCCGATCTGCAGGTGCCGCTGGATGAAGCTGGTCGAGCATTTGCGCTCGCGCGTGACCAGCGCCACCGCCTCATCGTAGAGCGCATCGCCCGAGCCGCCCTCCTCGCCCATCTCGGTGAAGGCGGCCTCCTCCTCCTCGTCCTCGGTCACCTGATCGACATAGCTGGGCTCGCCCTGCGACTTGAGGAAGCCGACCACCTGCTCGACCTCCTGATCGGAGACGAACGGCCCGTGCACGCGCGTGATGCGCCCGCCATGGGCCATGTAGAGCATGTCGCCCTGACCCAAGAGCTGCTCGGCGCCCATCTCGCCGAGGATGGTGCGACTGTCGATCTTCGAGGTCACGTGGAAGGAGACGCGGGTCGGGAAATTCGCCTTGATCGTGCCGGTGATGACGTCGACCGACGGCCGCTGCGTGGCCATGATGAGGTGGATGCCGGCCGCGCGCGCCATCTGCGCCAGGCGCTGCACCGCCGCCTCGATGTCCTTGCCGGCGACCAGCATGAGATCGGCCATCTCGTCGACGACGAGGACGATCAGCGGCAAGGGCTCGAGGTCGAAGGGCTCCTCCTCCCAGACCGGCGCGCCGGTCTCCGGATCGAAGCCGGTCTGCACCTTGCGCGTCAACACCTCGCCGTTCTTGCGCGCCTCCGCGATGCGGGCGTTGTAGCCCTCGATGTTGCGCACGCCGAGCTTGGACATGGAGCGGTAGCGGTTCTCCATCTCCTTGACCGCCCATTTGAGCGCCACCACCGCCTTGCGCGGCTCGGTCACCACCGGCGCCAGCAGATGCGGGATGCCGTCATAGACGGAGAGCTCCAGCATCTTCGGATCGATCATGATGAAGCGGCACTTGTCGGGCGGCAGCCGGTAGAGCAGCGAGAGGATCATCGTGTTGATCGCGACCGACTTGCCCGAGCCGGTGGTGCCGGCGATGAGGAGATGGGGCATGCGCGCCAGATCGACGATGATCGGGGCGCCGCCGATATCCTTGCCGAGGACGAGGGCGAGCTTGCCGCCCGTGCGCTCATAGGGCTCCGATGACAGGAGCTCGCGCAGATAGACGATCTCGCGGCGCGTGTTGGGCAGCTCGATGCCGATCACGCTGCGGCCGGGCACGACGGCGACGCGCACCGAGACGGCGCTCATCGAGCGGGCGATGTCGTCGGCGAGGCCGACGACGCGGCTGGTCTTGGTGCCGGGCGCTGGCTCCAGCTCGTAGAGCGTCACCACCGGACCGGGGCGCACCTTCACGATCTGGCCGCGCACGCCGAAATCCTCGAGCACCGATTCGAGCAGGCGCGCGTTCTTCTCGAGCGATTCCTCCGAGACCACCTTGCCGCGCTCGACCGGAACCGCGGCCAGCAGGTCGAGCGGGGGAAGCTGATACTCCTCCCCCATGAGGTCGAGGCTCGCCTGCCCGCCCGCGCGCCGTCCGCGCCGCGGCGGCGTGGGCTTCTCGATCCTCAAGGCCGCGCGCGCCGCGCGCGGTGATGGCGGCGGGGCGACCTCCTCCGGCTCGGCCTCGAAGGGATCGTCGAACTCCTCCTCATCCTCGGCCATGCCGCCTTCGGACAGGCGCGGCTCGATGCGCGTGCGCCGCCGCTCGGCCGCCCGGTCGGCCCTGAGGCCCGCGCTCCGTCCGGCCAAAAGCCCCGAGACGATGCCGATGCGCGAGAGGAATGCGCCGATCCGCCCGGCCACGGCCGGAACCGCTCCGCCGAACCGGAGAACCCGCTCGGCCCCGGCGCGCCATTCCGCAGGCGTGTAGCCCAGCGTGAAATGGAGGATGGCCAGCCCGGCGATCAGCCCGCCCGCGGCGACGATCGCCCGATCGAGACCCGATGCGCCCGCGAGGCGATCCATCAGCACGAATCCGATGATCCCGCCGAAGCCCATCTCGCCGGGCAGGGTGGCGAATGCGGTCGATATCGCCGCCAGCGCCGCGGGCAATGCGATCAGCCGCAGCCCGAGCCGGCCGATCGGGTGGTGGCGCCAGAGCCGCGCGCCCCAG
>DATIDB010000136.1:0-22515 GCA_035456545.1 Alphaproteobacteria bacterium
CGCGGCACGGCGACCTTCGACGGGCTCTCCATAGCCTGGGCGGCGCTCGAGCATCTCTGCGAGGTCAATCGCTGCCGCGCGCTGTTCGCGACGCACTATCACGAGTTGACCCTGCTCAGCTCCAAGCTGCCCGCTCTGAAGCCGCACACCATGCGCATCAAGGAATGGCAGGGCGGCATCGTCTTCCTGCATGAGGTCGCCCCCGGCGCGGCCGACCGCTCCTATGGCATTCATGTGGCCAAGCTCGCCGGCTTGCCCGCCGCCGTGGTTCAACGCGCCGAGGCGGTGCTGGAGATCCTGGAAAAGGGCGACCAGGCCGGCGCGCTCGCGCGGCTCGCCGACGATCTGCCGCTCTTCAGCGCGACGGTCAGGGCCGCGGCGCCGGCCGAGCCCTCCGCGCTCGAGACGGCGCTCGCGGCGATCAATCCCGACGAGCTGACGCCCAAGGAGGCGCTGGAGGCGCTCTATCGGCTCAAGGCGCTGACGCGGGAGCGCTCGTAGCTGATAGTCCAGCGGTTATACGGGTTTTGGCAGTTTACGTATAACCAACGGCGTGTTATACGGGTTTTGTCAATTTCCGTATAACCATGGTTTTGCATGGCCTCGCGAAAGCTGTCGCTTCCCCACCAGACGCTCTATGCCGAGCTCGTTGAGCTTTGTGCGATTGCAGCCATGGAGGAGGAGTTCTCGGAGCCCGGGGCATTCTCCGTGAAGGAGGTAAAGGGCCGCAGATACTGGTATTTCGAGCCATCCGGAACTCCCCGACAGCGCCAACGCTATGTCGGTCCGGAAACGCCGGAACTTCTCCGGCGCATTCAAGAGCGCAAGGCCGCGCACAATCAACGGCGCATCCGCCGTCAGATGGTTAGCGCGTTGACCCGTGCGGGGCTGCGTGGTCCGGACTCAATGACCGCCGCGGCGCTTGCCGCGCTTTCCAAGGCAGGCGTGTTTCGACTTCCCGTCCTCGTCGGGACTCTCGCCTTTCAGACTTACGCGCCAATGCTCGGCATCAAGGTCGCCGCCTCCGCTGCGCGCACCGGTGACATCGATATTGCCCAGATGCACGAAATCTCCACTGCTGTGGGCGATCGTGCCGGGGCGCCGTTGGAGATTCTCCGTTCTGCGGACCCAACCTTCCGCCCTGTACCGAGCCTCGACCGAAAGGCCACGTCCTACATCAATGCCGATGGACTCAGGGTTGAATTCTTGGCTCCGAAGAAGCGGGAAGCGGGGACCGTCAACCTTCCGGCTCTTCAGACGCACGCTCAAGCCTTGGGCTACATAGACTATTTGATCACAGAACCGGTGCAGGCGGTGGTCCTGAGCGGTCCGGGCATTCTCGTCAACGTACCCGATCCCGCTCGTTATGCATGGCACAAGCTCGTCATCGCGGGCGAGCGCCGGAACAAGGAAAAAGCGGGCAAGGACTTGGAGCAGGCGCGCATCCTGATCGAGGTGCTTGCGGAAAGGTCGGCCGAGGATCTGAAAGAGGCTGCTCAGGACTTCCTGAAGCGTCAGAGTCGCAAGCGCAAGGATGTTTTTCGCGCTGCTCTCGCCAGACTCCCTTTGGGCACGCGGGAGACCGCGCTTCGGACACTGGGATGGCCGCGCAATATGGTGCCCGGCGCGCATCTGGCGTTCTCGCCGTCACCGCCGCGGTGGGATTCGGCCAGGCAGGTTCTCGTGTTTTCGGCGAACGAAGGCGGTGTGCCGATCGAGTGCGCGATCAGCCGCGAAGCGCTGGAGGATCATTTCCCAAAGGGGCGGCAACCCGTCTCGCGTGACTTTGACCCCTCGCAGGTTGCGCGCGACAGGATCGAGCGGCTGGCGAAGATCAAATACCTGGATCACCCGATCCCACCCGGAACAGAATCCGGGCGCTTCGGCGTGCTGCTCCGCAGCACGGATGACCTGCCCTGGCCAAAGCGGACACCGGGGCGCCGGAAAGGGTAGACCATCCCTACGGCGCGGCCGGCTCCGGCGCCGGGATCACCACCTGGTGCTCGCTCCCGCCTTCGCCCAGCGTCACGCGCACTTCGTATTTCTGCCAATTCGCGCGGTAGTCGGCCAGGTCGGGCACGTGGATGCGGGCGATCGAGCGGTATTGCGTGCGCCCGCCGCCTCCGCCGCCGCCGAAGATCGGGAAGCCGATGCCCACGCCCGTGGCGACGCCCGAATTGCTGCCTCCGCCGACGCCGACGCCGATGGAGGGATAGAAGCCGCCCCCGCCGCTGCCGCGCGTTCGCTCGGTGTCGATGGCGTGCGCTTCGGTGGCGCCGCCGCCGGGCGCGATCAGGCGCGCGGCCCGGACCGGGTCTCGATCCCGCACCTCGACCAGGAGCAAATCCGCAGCCTCCGGCGCGAAGGAGGCGGAGTAATCGGACTGCGCCCCCGATCCGGAACTGGAGGTTCGATCGCTCGCACAGGCCGCCAAAGCCGCCAGCGCGAGACAGGCAATCACAGCGTTCCTCATGCGCGCTATGATGCCCGCGAAAGCAGATACGTACAATTCCCCTGATATGACCGTAGGTCTCGCCGGGCCATGACCCTCTTGACCAATCCCCGGGCGATCATCGCCCGCAAATCGCTGACGGAAGCGCTGGAGCGCCTGGCGGAGACCGGCGATCCGGCGCGGCCCGAATTGCGGGGCGAGGCGCTGCATCGGCTGAAGCGCGCGCTGGCCGAGGGCGAGGCGGAGCTGATGCGCCGGCTGGGGAGCGGCGACACCGGCATCGCCTATGGGCTCGCCCGCAGCTTCCTGGTCGATCAGCTCTTGCGGGTGCTGTACGACTTCACCCTGAAGCGCCTGGTGCGCCTTTCCAATCCGAGCGCCGCGGAGCGCCTGGCCCTGGTCGCCACCGGCGGCTACGGCCGGCGCGAGCTGGCGCCCTTCTCCGATATCGACCTCCTCTTCCTCCTTCCCTACAAGATCACGCCCTCCGGCGAGCAGGCGGTCGAGACGATCCTTTATTTCCTCTGGGATCTCGGCTTCAAGGTCGGCCATGCGACCCGCTCGGTCGAGGAGTGCATCCGCCAATCGAAGGCGGACTGGACCATCCGCACCAACCTTTTGGAGGCGCGCTTCGTCTGGGGCGACGGCGCGCTCTACGAGGACCTGCAGCGCCGCTACTCCGCGGAGGTCCAGGGCGAGGACCCGATTGGTTTCGTGGAGGCCAAGCTCGCCGAGCGCGATGAGCGCCATCGCCGCATGGGCGATTCCCGCTATGTGCTGGAGCCGAACGTCAAGGACGGCAAGGGGGGCCTGCGCGACCTTCAGACGCTCTACTGGATCGCCAAATATCTCTACCGCGTCGAGGACGTGTCCTCTCTCGTCGAGCCGGGCGTGCTGACGCGCGCCGAGGTGGCGGGATTCGAGAAGGCGCGCCTGTTCCTCCTCACGTTGCGCTGCCATCTCCACGCTGTCGCCGGACGCGCCGAGGACCGCCTGACCTTCGACCTTCAGCCCGAGGTCGGGCGGCGCATGGGCTATACCGATCACGCCGGCACCCGCGGCGTCGAGCGGGTGATGAAGCACTACTTCCTCATCGCCAAGGAGGTGGGCGACCTCACCCGCATCCTCTGCGCGGCCTTGGAGGCGGCGCAGCGGCGCCGTCCGAAATTCCTCGGCGGCTTCGCCTGGCTGCGCCGCAATCTCGACGGCTTCACTGTCGAAGGCGGGCGCATCGGCGTGCCCGAGCCGCAAGTCTTCGCCGCCGAGCCGATCCGCATCCTGAAGCTGTTCCGCCTGGCGCAGCGCCACAAGCTCGACATCCACCCGGCGGCGCTGCAGGCGGTGACCCGGCATCTCAGGTTGGTCAAGGGTCTCGCCGCCGATCCCGAGGCGAACCGGCTGTTCATGGAGATGCTGACCGCGCCGGAGGATCCGGAGACGACCTTGCGCCGGCTCAACGAGGCCGGCGTCTTCGGCCGCTTCATTCCCGATTTCGGCCGCGTCGTCGCCCAGATGCAGTACGACATGTACCACTCCTATACGGTCGACGAGCACACCATCCGCGCCATCGGCATGCTGAGCCGGATCGAATCGGGCGCGCTGCAACGGGAGCTGCCGATCGCGAGCGCCGTGGTGCACAAGGTGCTCTCGCGGCGCGTGCTCTATCTCGCCGTCCTGTTGCACGACATCGCCAAGGGACGCGGGGGCGATCACTCCGAGCTCGGCGAAGAGGTGGCGCTGAAGCTCTGTCCACGACTCGGGCTGGAGCCCGACGAGACGGAGACGGTCGCCTGGCTGGTGCGCCATCACCTGATGATGAGCAACACCGCCTTCAAGCGCGACATCGACGACCCCTCCACCATCGAAGCCTTCGCGACTGCGGTGCAGTCGCTCGAGCGCCTCAGGCTCCTGCTCGTGCTGACCGCGGCGGATATCCGCGCCGTCGGCCCCAAGACCTGGAACAACTGGAAGGCGACGCTCCTGCGCGAGCTCTATTACCGCACCGAGGAGCGGCTCTCCGGCGGCCTCATCACCGAAGGGCGGGAGGAGCGGGTGGCGGCCGCGCAAGCGGCGCTGCGCCCATTGCTCGCCGGCTGGAGCGATGCGGAGTTCGCCGCGCATGCGGCGCGCGCCCCCGCATCCTATTGGCTGGGGTTCCCGCCCGAGGCGCAGGCCCGCCACGCGCGTCTGGTGCGCGAGGCCGAGACCAGCGCCGCGCCGCTCCTGATCGAGAGCCGCGTCGACCCTGCCCGCGCGGTGACGGAGATCACCATCGTCGCCGCGGATCAGCCGGGCGTGTTCGCGCGCCTCGCCGGAGGCCTGGCGCTATCGGGCGCGAACATCGTCGATGCGCGCATCTTCTCGCTGGCGAACGGGCTGGTGCTCGACAGCTTCACCATCCAGACCGCCGAAGGCGGGCCATTCGATCGCTCGGACCGCCTCGCCAAGCTGGCCGCCAATGTCGAGCGCGTGCTCGCGGGGGGCGTGCGTCCCGAGCAGGAGCTGAAGCGCCTGCCCGCGCGCCTGCCGAGCCGCACCCGGGCCATGGCGGTGGTGCCGCGCGTCCTCATCGACAACAAGGCCAGCGCCACGCACACCGTGATCGAGGTCACCGGGCGCGACCGGCCGGGCTTCCTGCATTTGGTGACGAGCGCCTTGACGCAGCAGAACCTGCAAATCTCGACCGCGAAGATCTCGACCTTCGGGGTCAGCGCGGTGGACGTGTTCTATGTGAGGGACCGTTTCGGGCTGAAAATCGACAAGGATGCGCGCCTGGCGCAAATCCGCGAGGCGCTGCTGTCCGCGCTCGACGAAGGGGAGGCGGGCGAGAGCCGCCCGGCCAGGAATCAGACCGCCGCCGCGCCGTAATAGAGCGTGACGACGTGCCTGGCCTCGGCGAAGAAGAGCCAGCGCTCGATCAGAAGGCCGGTCAGCATCGCCGCGGCCGCAAGCAGCGAAAGGCTCGCCGCCCCGACCGCCCCCGGCGTCAGCACCGATCCCGACACCAGCAGCGCCGGGAGCGCAAAGCCGAGCGCCAGCGCAATGCGGCGCAGCTTCTTGGCGTGCTTGCGCGCGATGCGGTAGCCCATCTCCTTCATCACATAGTTGTCGGCGGTGTGCGGCGCCTCGAATTGCCGGACCGGCCCGCGGCCGGCAAGGCCCGTCGCGCTCTCGATCGTGGCGCGCGGAGCGGCATGGTCGATGCTCCACCAATAGCCGAGCTTGATCGCAAGGGCGGGGAGGAGCAACGCCAGCGTCAGCCAGCCGCTGGCGGCGCCCGCCGGCTCGACGCCCGACATGGCGTCGTAGATTCGGCTGAAGGCGTGCAGCATCGAGGCTCCGCTCATCAGCCCGAGCGCGAGATAGCCGGGCGTCGTCCACGGGTTCGACCAGCGCGGGATCGCCTTCAGGCTCGCATAGATCATGCCGGTCGATATCAGCGTCGCCGCCGAAAGCAGCGCGGTCGCGACGCCGGCGGGCCGGATCCATTGGGGCGGCAGCAGTCCGAGCAACGCCAGCGCGAGGGCGAGCGCCGCCGGATAGCTCGCAACCGCGAGCACACCCTCGCGCGAAAGCCAGCTCGATCGCCATTGGCTGAAGGCGCGCCAGGCGCGCTCCGGCCGGCCAAGATGGAAGGTCGAGGAAAGGAGGCCGAAGCTGGTCAGCGCGAAGGCGATCGCGAATTCGGCGATGACGGCGCCGGCGGGCGCCTCTTGCGGCTGGACGGCGGCGGCCAGCCCCAAGAGCGCCAGCATGCCGAAGCCGGCGCCCGAGGAGACGGTGAAGAGGATGACGGAAAGGGCGGGATGCATGTCAGAAGTCAGAAATCAGAAGGCAGAAGTCAGAAGGAGCGACGGCATATTACCTGACTTCTGACTTCTGACTTCTGTCATCTGGAGAGCACCCTGTCGATCCAGTGCAGGAGGCCGCGGTCCGGCTCGGCGGGGACGACCGGGGCGAGCGCCTCCGGGGCGTCGGCCGTGCCCTCGCCCATGCGCGCGGGGCGCGGCGGCAGGTACCGGTTGACCGGCTTCATCCCAAGCTCGGGCATCAGCTCGACCCCACCGCGCTCGGCGACCAGAGTTGCGATCGGCGATGCCGGATCGCCGAGATCGCCGAAATGACGGGCGCCGGTCGGGCAGGCGTTGACGCAAGCGGGGATGCGCGAGCGCTCGTCCACGGCCTCGTTGTAGATGCGGTCGATGCACAGCGTGCATTTCTTCATCACGCCGGAATCGTAATCGTATTCGCGCGCGCCATAGGGGCATGCCCAGGAGCAGAGCTTGCAGCCGATGCACAAATTCTCGTCCACCAGGACGATGCCATCCTCCGCCCGCTTGAAGGAGGTGCCGGTCGGGCAGACCGTGACGCAGGCCGGCTCCTCGCAATGCAGGCAGGAGCGCGGGAAATGCACCGTGCGCGCGCGGCGGCCCTCGCCCGCCTCGTAGCCGTGCACGCGGTTGAACCAGAGGCCGAGCGGTCGCGGGCCATAGGGATCGTGATCGGGCAGGGGCGCGGCGACGCCGCCATCGTTCCATTCCTTGCACGCGACGGCGCAGGCCTGGCAGCCGACGCAGGTGTCGAGATCGATGACGAGGCCGAGCTTCTTCGGGCCGGGCGCGGGCAGACTGGTCACGGCCGTCTCTCCGCAGCACGGCGCTCGCGGAACCAGGCGCCGATCTTGAGGATGCGCGCCGGCCTCGTCAGGCCATAGTTCAGCGCGGGCGGCCGCGGCTCGGTCACGCCGGCTTCCTCAGGCGCGGCCTTGGTGAGCCTCACCTTGAGGTCGTACCACGCGGCCTGGCCGGTCACCGGATCGGCGTTCGCCATCGGCTCCGCGCCCTCGTTGCCCGGCAGCAACTCGGAAATGAGATGGTTCAGGAGGAAGCCGCGCGTCGCTTCCGGCGCTGCGGGGTCGAGGTTCCAGGCGCCCGCGCGCTTGCCGACCGCGTTCCAGGTCCAGACCGTCGATTCGTTGACGCCTTCCATGAGACGAAGCTGCGCCTTGACCTTGCCCCAGGGGCTTTCGATCCACACCCAGTCGTCGTCGGCGAGGCCGAGCCGCTCGGCGGTTCCGCGGTGGATGTAGAGCCGGTTCCAGCCGAGGAGCTGCCGAAGCCAGGCGTTGTGCGAGCCCCAGGAGTGGTACATCGCCATCGGACGCTGCGTCACGGCGAAGAGCGGAAACTCCTCTGCGGTGGTGAGGCGCTGCTCATGCGGCTCGTACCAGAGGGGCAGGGGGTCCAGCGCTTCCAATAGGCGCGGGCGCAATGCCTCCGGCGGCTGGATCGGGCCGTGACCCTGAGCCGCGAGGCGAAACCGCTGCACGGGCTCGGCATAGAGCTGGATGAAGATCGGATCGGCCGATGCGTTGAGGCCCATCGAAACCGCCCAGTCGAGATAGGCGCGATTGATGTTGCGGAAATACCGCCGCTCGGGCGTGAGGCGCTCGTGCCAGAAGCAGCCATTGGCGACATAGCGCATGAGTTGGCCGGGATTCGGCGCGCCCGTCCCGTGACGCTCGCCCTCCTCGCCGCGCCAGCCCGCGAGCGGACCGATGCCCGGTCGGCGCTCGTGATGGGCGATGTAGTCCGGGTAGCCGCCCGGATAGCGCGGCCGCCCGTCCGGCGTCGTCATGCCCGGAAGGCCGAGGCGGTGGCCCAACTCCAGGAGCACGTCCTGGAAGGGGCGCACGTCTCGGTCGGGCTCCAGCACCGGCTGCCGGAGGGCGTCCCCCGGCCCTTCGGCCGAGCCGATCGGCCGGTCGAGCAGCGAGATGCAGTCCCAACGCTCCAGGTAAGTCGTGTCCGGGAGCACGAGATCGGCATAGGCCACCGTCTCCGACCAGAAGGCGTCGGAATAGATGATGCGCGGGATGCGGTACTCGCCGGTCTCGGGATCGGCATCGGCGAGCATGGCGAGGGTGGCCGGCACGTTCATCGCCGAGTTCCAGCCCATATTCGCCATGTAGAGGAAGAGCGTGTCGATGGGGTAGGGATCGCCCGCATGCGCGTTGCGGATCACCATGTGCATCAGGCCGTGCGCGGCGAGCGGCGCTTCCCAGGAATAGGCCTTGTCGATGCGCTGCGGGCGACCGTCCGCGTCGAGCAGCAGGTCCTCCGGACCCATCGGAAAGCCGAGCGGCATGCCCGGCATCGGCGCGCCCGCGCGGACTTCCTGCGGCGCCCCCGTGGGACGCGCGCCCGGCGGAGTGGGCCTGGGATAGGGGGATTTGTAGTTCCAGCTTCCCGGCGCGTCGATCGCGCCGAGGAGCGCCTGCAAGAGATGCAGCGCCCGGCAGGTCTGGAATCCGTTCGAGTGGGCGGAGATGCCGCGCATCGCATGGAACGCCACCGGGCGTCCCACCATGGCCGCGTGACGGCGGCCGGTCCAATCGGTCCAGGGCTGGGGAATGACGAGCGGCTCCTCGAAGGCCGCGCGCGCCAGCTCGGCGGCGAGGCGCTTGATCACCGCCGGGGCGATGCCGACCCTCGGTCCGATCGCGTCGGGCGCGTAGGCGGGGTCGAGATAGCGTTCGGCGATCAGGGAGAAGACCGGGCGCGCCGTCGTCCCGTCGCTCAAGGTGAAGCGGCCGACCAGCCGTGGCCGCACGCGCCCGTCATGGGCGGAAGCGGGCCGCTCGGCGCGCGCGTCCCAGGCGAGCGGCGCGCCGCGCGGATCGCGCGCGATCAATCCGTGCCGTTCGCTTCCCGGCTCATCGATCACGAGCCAGGGCGCATTCGTCGCCCGCACCAGGTAATCGACGTCGATCTTGTCGGCGCGCAAGAGCTCGTGGACGAGGCTGAGGACGAAAAGCCCGTCGGTGCCGGGGCGGATGCCGACCCACTCGTCGGCGATGGCGGAGTAGCCGGTCTTCACCGGATTGACCGAAACGACCTTCGCGCCCCGCGCCTTCATCTTGCCGAGGCCGATCTTGATCGGATTGGAATCGTGATCCTCGGCGACGCCGAACATCATCAGGTAGCCGGCATGGTCCCAGTCCGGCTCGCCGAACTCCCAGAACGAGCCGCCGATCGTGTACAAGCCGGCGGCCGCCATGTTGACCGAGCAGAACCCGCCATGGGCGGCGTAGTTGGGCGTGCCGAACTCCTTCGCCCACCAGCCGGTCAGCGCCTGGCTCTGGTCACGGCCGGTGAAGAAGGCGAGGCGCTTGGGATCGCTCCAGCGGATCTGCGACAGCCATTGCGTCGCCGTCGCCAGCGCCTCTTCCCAGGAGATTTCCTTGAACTCCCCGCTGCCGCGCGGACCGGTGCGCAAGAGCGGCTTGGAAAGCTTGGCCGGCGAGTTCTGCTGCATGATCCCGGCCGAGCCCTTGGCGCAGAGGACGCCGCGATTGACCGGATGATCGGGGTTGCCCTCGATGTAGCGCAGCCGCCCCTCGGTCAGGTGCACCCGCACGCCGCAGCGGCAGGCGCACATGTAGCAGGTCGTGGTCTTGACGGTGTCGGCGATCGGGCCGGATGGGGGGACGCCGCGTCCATGCGTGTTCTTCGTCTTAGGCATTCATGCTCCCGGGCGCGCGCATCCTCCGCGCCCGCCCCGATTGTGGAATTCGAATGAATCGTCCTAGCTGACCTTGTCGACATCCTCGAGGGAGAGGTTGCCCGGCACGATCGTCACCGGCACGCGGAGCTTGCCGACCATCTTGCCCGTCAGCATCGAGACCAGCGGCCCCGGCCCCTTCGGCCCCGGATTGGCGCCCAGCACCAGGATCGAGATCGAGGGCTCCTCCTCGATCAGCTTCAGGAGCTCGTCCCCGCGCACCCCCTCGCGAACATAGAGGACCGGCATGGTCCCGGTCCATTCGTTCACGCGCTCTGCCAGCTTTTGGAGCATCTGCTCGGCCTCCTGGCGCGCCTCCTCCTTCATCAGGTCGCTGACCGCCATCCAGTGCTGGTAGTCGCCGGGCTCGACCACCGCGAGGAGCGCGACCCTCCCGCGCGTCTTGCGGGCGCGCCGGCAGGCATAGCACAGCGCCACCTCCAGCTCTGCGGAATCGTCGGCGACCACGAGGAAAACGCGGTCTGGGGCGGGGGTCGGGGCGGAAGTCATCCTAGATGCCTTTAGGCTCTGCGGAGCAGGATGTGCGGCAGCCATCCTGACACCAGGGAAATGAGGATCGCAATCAGGCCGTAGAGGGCGGCGCGCTGATGGGCGAAATCGAAGATCTCGGCGCCGAAGCCGACCTTGCTGATGATGAGGGGCGTGGTCTGCGCGCCCGTGACGTAGCCGTCGCGCAGCAGAAGCACCTCGACCAGATAAACCCCGACCGGCACGTTGGCGGGGAAATAGACCGAGGTGCGGAACAAGGTGTTGCCGAGGAAACTGACCTGGCCGTTCTCCTTGGCGAAGACCCCTGCGCGCTGCTGGCGGCGGATCAACGCGGCCCTGAAATCGCGCAAACGCTCCGGATCGACGTTCGGCGGCGCCTGCAGCTTCAACTGGTCGAAGCCGATCTGGTGGCGCGCCAGCACGGTGGGCGGCGCGATATCGGCGAGCGGCGCGCTCGAAGCCACCGCATAGAAGCTCGGCACGTTGGAGAAGGTCACCCGGTCGGTGTTCATCCAGATGCCGGCCACGCGGGACTTCTTGCGGACGGCGATGGCGCTGGTCGGCCCGCGCACGATGACCACGACCTCGCCGGGCTCCTCCTTCGCCCCGAAGAGCAGCACCTCGGTGCCGGTGAAGCCGGTGGTGATGGCGATGAGATGGCTGGAAAGATCCGCCACGAGGTTGGCCGCCACCGCGATCCGGGCCCCCGCGGCGCTGGCGATCCAGGCGATCAAAGCCAACAGGAGCATCGCCACCCTCATCTCGGCGCTCCGGGGGCGAGGGTGAGCGAATAGACATCCTCGGGAGGCACGACGAGCTGGGTGGCGAGCGCGATCCCCACCGCCAGGACCAGGAGAGCCAAAAGGCCGCGCAGCTGCTCGCCGCGAAGCTTGGCTCCAAAACGCGTTCCGAACTCCGCCCCCATGACGGCGCCCAGCACAAGGAGGAAGGCGAGAACCACATCGACGGTCTGGTTCTGCCAGGCCTGCAGGAAGCTGACATTGATGGCGACGAAGATGACCTGGAAGAGCGAGGTGCCGACCACCAGCGCCGTCGGCATGCCGAGCAGATAGATCATGGCCGGCACCATGATGAAGCCGCCGCCCACGCCCATCAGCGCGGCGAGGATGCCGACCGCGAAGCCGAGTCCCAGGGGAAGTAGCGCACTGATGTAAAGCCGGGAGCGGCGGAAGCGCATCTTCAGCGGCAGCCCGTGCACCCAGATATGCTGGTGCAGCTTGCGCCGGCTCGCCTGCGGGCGGCGCTGGCGCAGGATCGCGCCGATGCTCTCCACCGCCATCAGGCCGCCGACCGCGCCGAGGAAGAAGACGTAAGTGAGGGCGATCACCAGGTCGATCTGGCCGATGCGCCGCAATACCGAATAAAGCCAGACGCCGATCAATGATCCGGCCAGGCCGCCGGCGAGCAGCACCAGGCCCATCTTGAAGTCGACATTGCCGCGCCGCCAATGCGCGAGCACGCCCGAGACGGATGCGGCGATGATCTGGTTGGCTTGCGAGGCCACCGCCACCGCCGGCGGCACGCCGATGAAGATCAGGAGCGGCGTCATCAGGAACCCGCCGCCCACGCCGAAGAGGCCGGAAAGGAACCCGACCAGACCGCCCAGTCCCAGCAGCAGCAGGACATGGACGGACATCTCGGCGATGGGAAGGTAGAGCTGCATGGGTTAGAAGTCAGAAGTCAGAAGACAGAAGTCAGGTCTAAGAGCGCGACGGGATGTCCTGATCATGACCTTTGTCATCTGACTTCTGACTTCTGTCTTCTGACTTCTCATTTCAGCAGAATATTCGTCACTTCCCGAAGCTGGGTGCGGGCGCGCAAGAGATAGAATCCTTGGGCGGCGAGATGGCTCGGGACGAACTGGCTCGACGGGGCGCCGTTGAGCACGACCCAGGGCTGCATCGTCGCCGCCGTCTCGAAGGTCTCCAGCATCTGCGCCCAGGCCTGCGCCAGGTCGCGGTCGAGAATGACCTTCTCGAAATCGACGCCGAGCTCGCGCAGCAGCAGGTAGTAGCCGTAGAGCCGGCCCTTGCTGCGATAGAAGATGTCGTCGGCCTCGAAATCGAGGGGCGATCCCGCCTCCTCCTCGATATGCCGGTCGATCACGGCGGAGAGCGAACCAAGGTCGGCGGCGATCCGGTCCAGCGTCGCCATGAGATTGTCGGCGCGCCTCTCGAACACCGCCGATCCGGTGGCGAGGCGGCGGTTGTAGTCCAGGAGGGCCGCCCTGGCGGCGCGGTACTGCGCCTCGGAGGAGGCGGTCGGCGCCCATGAGGTGGAGAAGTCGAAGAGCCATATGTCGCCCGGGTATTTCAGGAGCCCCGCCGCCTTGTCGAGATCGGCGTCGGCTTGGCTCGATCCGCGCGTGCGGCCGATCTGGTCGGTCATCTCGATGCCGAAGCGCGACAGCGCGCCGATGATTCCCTGCTGATAGTTCGGCATGTTGTCGAGCACCGCCCCGGGCAGGAAGAACGGGTCGTTCGCGACCCATTCGTGATCGTCGACCTCGCGTCCGATCAGCGCGGCGGCAATGGCGACGGCTCGGCTGCCGCCGGCCGGCTCGGCGGGAGCGGCGAAGGCGGGATCGTCGTCGACATCGTGCACGATCAGCGCGCCCAGGGAATAATAGAGGACGATTAGGATCAGGATGGCGAGAACCAGCCGTCCGGCCCATCGGCCGGTCCCGGCGAGGCTCGGGCGCGGCAGGCGCAGGCGGCGCCGACCGGCGGGCGCGGGCTCGGGGAAAAAATCGTCCTGCATCTCTCTTCCGCTCCTCCCGCCGCGGCCGCGACCTCAGGGCCTCAGGAAGCCGACGATGTCGTGGACCTCGCGCAAGATCGGCTCGGAGATCGCGCGCGCCGCCTCGACGCCGCGCCGGAGCACCGCGTCGATCTCGCCCGGCTCGCGCTCCAGGCGCTTCATCTCGCGCCCGACCGCGCCGACCGTGGCGATCATCAGGTCGGACAGCACCTCCTTGAAGCGCGAGAACTCCGCGCCCTCGAATTCGCCGAGCGCCGCCTCGAGCGGCCGGTCCGCCAGCGCGGCATAGATGCCGAGGAGGTTCATCGCTTCGGGCCGCGCCTCGTGTGCCGCCGGGTCGCCGAGGACCGCGGGGCCCGGCAGCGGCTGGGGATCGGTCTTGGCCTTGCGGATCTTCAGCCGCATCGTCTCGGCGTCGTCGGTCAGGTTGATGCGCGAGTAGTCGCTCTCGTCCGACTTGCTCATCTTCTTCGTGCCGTCGCGCAGGCTCATCACCCGCGTCGCGGGCCCTAAGATCAGCGGCTCCGGCAGCGGGAAGTAGCTCACGGCGAAATCGCCGTTGAATTTCTGCGCGATGTCGCGGGTCAGCTCCAGGTGCTGTTTCTGGTCCTCGCCGACGGGCACGTGCGTGGCCTTGTAGGCAAGGATGTCGGCCGCCATCAGGTTCGGATAGGCGTAGAGGCCGACCGAGGCGTTCTCGCGGTGCTTGCCGGCCTTCTCCTTGAACTGCGTCATGCGATTGAGCCAGCCCAATCGCGCCACGCAGTTGAAGATCCAGGCAAGCTCCGCATGCGCCGGCACCTGGCTCTGGTTGAAGATGATGCAGCGCTTGGGATCGATGCCGGCGGCGATATAGGCGGCCGCCACCTCGCGCGTCTGCGCCTTGAGGGCGACCGGGTCCTGCCAGACCGTGATCGCGTGCAGGTCGACGATGCAGAAGATGCAGTCATACGCGTCCTGCAGCCGCACCCAGTTGCGGATTGCGCCCAGATAATTGCCGAGATGGACGTTCTGGGTCGGCTGAACGCCGGAAAAGATTCGCTTCATTCGCCGGGACGGGACTCTCGGGGGGAAACTTGCGCAAATTCCGCCGGAAACTTCGGGCGTGTTATCGGCCCTGGGGCCGGCGAGGTCAAGGTGTCGAGGCGCCGCGCCGGGCCGACCTTCGCAGGAGGGCTCGCAAGGCGGAGGGCTCGATCCCGCCGCAGGCGAAGGCGAGGGCGAAAAAGACGCCCCCGCCGCCCGCCACCAGAATGGCGAGGGCGGCGATGCGCGCCCAATGGCCGCCGGAGGAGGCTTCCGCCAGGCCGGCGGCGGCCACCATCAGCGCCGCGCCCATGCCGAGGCTGGCCAGAAGGATGCGCGGAGCCCTGCGCCGCAGCCGCGCATCCGCGGCGAAGAAACCGCTTGCGCTCAGCTTCGCCCAGAGGAGGGCGACATTCATCCAGCTCGCGATCGACGTCGCCAGGGCGATGCCGACGAAGCCGAAGAAGGGAAAGAAGGCGAGGCTGAGCGCCGTGTTCGCGGCCATCGCCGCCACCGCGTAGCGGAAGGGCGTGCCCGTATCCTCGCGCGCGTAGAAGGCGGGCGCGAGCGCCTTCACCGCGACATAGGCCGGAAGGCCCAGAGCGAAGCCGGCGAGGGCCGCCGCAGTCGCGCGCGTGGCCTCGGGGCCGAAGGCGCCGCGCTCGAAGAGCGTGCCGATGATCTCGCCCGGGATGACGAGGAGGGCCACGGTTGCCGGGGCGGTGATCGCCAGTCCCAGCTCGAGGGCGCGGTTGAGGCTCTCGACGGCCGCCCCGGGCTCGCCGGCGCGCAGGCGCCGGGTCATCTCCGGCAGCAGCACGACCCCGATCGCGGCGCCGATCACGCCCATCGGAAGCTGGCAGATGCGGTCGGCGTAGTAGAGAAAGGACACCGCGCCGGGGGCGAGGCTGGCGATCATGGTGCCGATCAGCAGGTTGATCTGCATCGCGCCCGATCCGACCACGCCGGGCGCCATCAGTCTGAGCAGCCGGCGGACGGGCGGCGACAACCTCGGGCGCAGCGGCAGGCTCAAGCTCGAACCGGCTTGCGCCGCCGCGCGGTGCAGCCACAGGAACTGGCCGATTCCCGCCGCCGTCACCGCCCAGGCCAGGATCAGCCCCGGGCGGCCGGTCGCGGGCACGACCAAAATCATCGCCGCGATCATCGCCAGGTTCAGAAGGATTGGCGCCGCGGCCGGGTGAGCGTAGCGGCGCCCGGCGTTGAGGACTCCGCCATAAAGCCCGGCGAGCGTCATGAACATGAGATAGGGGAAGGTGATGCGGGTGAATTGCACGGCGAGATCGTATTTGGAGCCCTCGCCGATGAAGCCCGGCGCGATCAGGATCATGAGCCAGGGCATGGCGATCTCGGCCAGGAGCGTCAGGGCGAGCTGGACCGTCAGCGCGAGCGCGAGCGTCTCCTCGGCAAAGCGCGTGGCGAAGAGGGGGCCACGCTCGATGAGCGCGCGGGCATAAAGGGGCACGAAGGCCGCATTGAACGCCCCCTCGGCGAAGAGGCGGCGGAACAAGTTGGGAAAGCGGAAGGCGACGAAGAAGGCGTCCGCTTCCAGCCCGGCCCCCAGCACGCGGGCGATCAGGATGTCGCGCAGGAAGCCCAGCACGCGGCTGGCCATGGTCCAGCCGCCGACGGTGGCTATCGGGCCAAGCATGCGGGATCGTGGGCGCGCCGCCAGCCGGAAGCTTGTATTTTCACGGCCTTCCGCCCATCTTCAGCGCAGGCAAGGAGCCCGCGCCCATGTTCATCGAAACCGAGCAGACCCCGAACCCGGCGACCCTCAAATTCCTTCCGGGCCGCACCGTTCTCAGCGCCGGCACGGCCGATTTCGCCGTCGCCGAGGAGGCCGGGCGCTCGCCCTTGGCCGAGCGTCTGTTCCAGATCGAGGGGGTGGCGCGTGTCTTCCTCGGCCAGGATTTCATCTCCGTCACCAAGGCGCCGTCCAAGGAGTGGTTCACCCTCAAGCCGGCCATCCTCGGCGTCATCATGGAGCATTTCATCGCCGGCAAGCCGGTGCTTCTGGCCGAGGGGGGCGCCGGCGAGGCCGAGGCGGCCGAGGGTCCCGACGGCGAGATCGTCGCGCAGATCAAGGAGCTGCTCGACACCCGCGTGCGTCCGGCGGTCGCCCAGGATGGCGGCGACATCACCTTCCGCAGCTTCGAGAACGGGGTCGTCTATCTGCATATGCAGGGCGCCTGCGCCGGCTGCCCCAGCTCGACCGCGACCTTGAAAGCCGGCATCGAAAACATGCTGCGGCACTACATCCCCGAGGTGGTCGAAGTCCGGCCGGTCCCGTAATCCAGAAGACAGAAGTCAGAAGTCAGAAGGAAAGCAACGTAGACGGAGCTCTCGCGACCTCTGTTCTGATTTCTGCCTTCTGACTTCTGACTTCTGAATCCATTAGCCCTTCGCTGAGCGCGCTGTCCGCAATCAACGGATAGCTGCGCGCGTTGAAGAGCTGATAGTGCCACCATTCATTCCGGTAGAAGTCCCAGCCCGCCGCGGTCATCAGGCCGAGCAGGAGCGCGCGATTGCGCTGCGCCTGGGCCGGGACGGCGAGGCTGCCGTGATGGGAGGCGGGCGTGAAGTCATCGAAAGGCGTGCCCATCTCCAGCTCGCGCCCCGCCGAATCGACCAGCGTCAGATCGACCGCCGCGCCGCGCGAATGCGGCGAGCCCCGACGCGGATCGGCGACGAATTCCGGATCGGGGAAGGCGTTCCACAGCACCCACTGCGCCTCCGGCGGGCGATAGGCGTCGAAGATCTTCAGGCCGAGCCCGTGCGGGCGCGCAAGCTCCGCGGCGCGGTCGAGAAGCGCCGCGGCCTGCGGATGCAGAAGACAGCGCGCCCGCGCATAGATGGCTCGGCCGGTGACATTGTCGGCGCGCGCATAGGCGAGGTCGATGCGCAGGCCCGAGCGGCCGGGAAGGATTTCGACGAGGGGCATGGGATCGGGTTCAGGATACCGTGAGCGAGAGACCGCCGAAGGGCCGGCGGACCGGCTGATGCTGGGCTTGGGGCTCCTTCCCACCAGACATCCCCGCCGGCGAACATAAGGTGCCTGCCAAACTGCCTCAAGTCGCCGGCGACGGATGGCGCAAAGCGGGGTTTCCATTAGCATGGCCGCGCCCGGCTTGACGATGGCTTAAGGGAACGATGCGGGTCCTGGGACTGGATGCGGCGACGGCGGGCTGCTCGGCCGCCCTCTTCGAGGACGGGCGCATTCTCGCCCATGCGGGCGCGGCGATGGAGCACGGCCATGCCGAGGCCCTGGTGCCGATGATCCTCGATGTCATGGGCGGCCGCTCCTTCGCCGATCTCGACGGGATCGGCGTGACGCGGGGGCCCGGCGGCTTCACCGGCATCCGAGTCGCGCTGGCCACCGCGCGCGGGCTCGGGCTTGCCGCCGCGCGACCGGTCGTGGGGGTCACCACTTTCGCCGCGATCGCGTGGGCCGTCGAGATGCCCGCCGGGATGGACCGGCTCCTGGTGCTGATCGAATCCCGCCGGCAAGACCTCTACGCCCAGCTCTTTGCCGCCGCGGGGCGGGCGATTGGCGAGCCGGCGGCGCTGGTGCCGGAGGACCTTCCCGTCTATGCGGGGCCGGGGCCGATCCTTCTCGCCGGCGATGGGGCTGCGCGCGCCGCCGCCGTCTTCGGGGCCGATGCGGCGCTCGCGCCGGGGCCTGGCCGCCCCGATGCCGCCGCCGTCGCCGCGCTCGCCGCCCAGACGCTGGCGCGCGAGGGTCCGCCCGCCACGGCCCCCACGGCGCTCTATCTGCGCGAAGCCGATGTGACCCTGCCCAAGTCGCGGCGATGACGGCGCGCGTCAGGCCGGTCGGGACCTTCGATCTCGAGGTGGTGGCCGCGCTTCATGCCGCCTCCTTCGAGGAGGTCTGGGGCGTCAAGGCCATCGCCGAAATCCTGGCGATGCCCGGCGCCTTCGGCCTCATGGCGGCGGCCGAGGCGGAGGGCGATGCGGCCGAGCCCGCGGCCTTTCTCCTGGCGCGGATCGTCGCGGAGGACTGTGAGATTCTCTCGGTCGGCGTGGCGCCGGCTCATCGTCGTCGGGGCTTCGCGCGGCTGCTCCTGAGCCAAGCCACCGAATTCGCGGCGGCGAGCGGGGCGCGACGCATGTTCCTGGAGGTGGCCGAGGACAATTGGAGCGCCCGGGGGCTTTATGCCTCGCTCGGCTTCGCTCCGGTGGGCCGGCGGCGAGACTACTACCGCCGGACGTCGGGCCATGCGGCCGCCCTCACCATGCGCCGGCTGCTTCCGGCGGGGTAGTCGCCGTCAGGGTCCCGCTTTGCGGATGCGCAGACGGTGAATGCCCGGGCTGCCCGGTTCCGGCTCCAGCGACAGGATGCGGTGCCCCTCATCGGCAAGGCTGCGGGGAATGTTCTGGAGGGGCTCCGAGCCGGCGAGCCGGATTTCGAGGATGTCGCCCGGGGCCATGCGCTCCAGGCGCAGCCGCGTATGCACAAATGTCAAAGGGCATACTTGGGCGGTGATGTCCAGGAAAGCCGCATTCGAAGTATCGGCGTCTCCAATTGATTGCTTCTTTTTCATCTTTCCAACATTGTCTTGGAGAACTTGTTCATTATATGACTATTGAAGGCCATTACCCGGGGGATTTGCTTTGCGATGCCCGATACCATGAAATCGCACGAGCTGTTGTCGCTGACCACGGATATCGTTTCGGCCCATGTCGCCAACAATACCGTGCCGCTGTCGGACCTCCCCGCGCTCATTCACAGCGTCTACCGCACGCTCGCCAATATCGGACCGGCCACGGCCGAGCCTGCCGACCGTCCCGTCCCGGCCGTGCCGATCCGCAAATCGGTGATGCCGGACTATCTGGTCTGCCTGGAGGACGGCAAACGGCTGAAGATGCTGAAGCGGCATCTGAAAACGGCCTATGACATGACCCCCGAGCAATATCGCGAGCGGTGGGGCCTGCCGGCCGATTATCCCATGGTCGCGCCGAACTATGCGCGCCAGCGCAGCCGGCTGGCCAAGGAGATCGGCCTCGGCACCCGCTCGCGCCCCCGGCGCTGATGAGGTGGGCTCGGCGGCCGCATGCGGCGAAGCCGGCTTCGCCTAGGTTCCGCACGGGCTGTCGTCTATACTCACCCGAAAGGCTAGGAGTGAACCGCCGTCAGGCCGCATGCCGTCTCGAATCGAGAAGCTTTGCATCGAGAAGGGACTGAAAATGACCGAGCAACGCCGGGTGATCGCCCGCGTGCTCTCCGAGGCGGCCGACCACCCGGATGTCGAGCAGCTCTACCGCCGGGCTACGGAGCTCGATCCCCGCATCTCGATCGCCACCGTCTACCGGACCGTGCGTCTCTTCGAGGAAGCCAACATCCTCGAGCGGCACGATTTTCGCGATGGTCGCGCCCGCTACGAGGAGGCGCCCGAAACCCATCACGACCACCTCATAAACCTGCATACGGGCGAAGTGATCGAGTTCCGCAACGAAGAGATCGAGAAGCTGCAGCGCCGGGTCGCCGAGGATTTGGGTTTCGAGCTGGTCGATCATCGGCTGGAGCTTTATGCGGTGCCGCTGCGGAGCGCGAGCGGTGGCAAGCGGGGTGCGTGAGCGGCGGCCGCGTGAGCCTCACGGGAGAAAAAAGGGGGGACGCATAGGCAGATGGCTCTGACGGCTTTTCAGGAGCGCTTGGCGGTCCAGCTGGTCGCCGGCGAGATGGAGGTCCGGCTGGCCGAGAGCCCGGCCGAGATAGAAGCGGCGCAGGCCCTGCGCTACCGGGTCTTCTACGAGGAGATGTCGGCCCGGCCGAGCCCCGAGATGGCGCGCGTTCGGCGCGATTTCGATATTTTCGATGTCTACTGCGATCACCTCATCGTCGTCGACCGCGGTCGAGGGGATGACCAGGTCGTCGCCACCTATCGCTTGCTGCGCCGCGCGCAGGCGGCGCGCTGCGGGCGGTTCTACACAGCCGATGAATATGCGATCGACGCGCTGCTGGCGGTCCCGGGCGAGGTCCTGGAGCTCGGGCGCTCCTGCGTGGATGCGCGCTATCGCAACCGCCCGACGATGCAGCTCCTCTGGCGCGGCATCGCCGAATACGTCCAGCATTACGAGATCGAGCTGATGTTCGGCTGCGCCAGCCTTCGAGGCACCGATCCCAAGGCGCTCGCGCTGCCGCTCTCCTATCTCGCCCATCACCATCTGGCGCCCGAGGGCTTGCGGCCGAAGGCGCTGGCGCATCGCTATGTCGACATGCGGATTCTGCCCAAGGCCGTGATCGACGCCCGCGCCGCGGTCGCGACGCTTCCGCCTCTGATCAAAGGCTATCTGAGGCTCGGCGGCTTCGTCGGCGAGGGTGCGGTCGTCGATTACCAGTTCCACACGACCGATGTCTGCGTGGTGGTCAAGACCGATCTCGTGACCGACAAATACTATCGCCATTACACGCGCGAGGACGGAGCGCCCCGCCTGGAGGAGGCCTGACCGGCTGCCCCATGGGTTCGCCCGCGCGCGCCTGCCTGAGAATGCTGGGCTATCTTGCCCTGACCATCCCGCTGCTGCCGGTTCAGGCTGTCGCGGTCATGCTTCGCCTGCCCCTGGCGCGCGGCCTGCCCGTGACCTATCACCGCCTCGTCTGCCGCATTCTCGGCATCCGGGTGCGCATCCGCGGCCGCCTGGCGGAGGCGCGTCCGATGCTGGTCGTCGCCAACCACACCTCCTATCTCGATATAGAGGTGCTCGGAGCGCTCCTGCCGGCTTCGTTCATCGCCAAGGCGGAGATCGCCGGATGGCCGTTCTTCGGCTGGCTGGCCAAGCTGCAGCGCTCCGTCTTCATCGAGCGGCGCTCCTCGAAAACCCGCGAGCACAAGGACGAGATCGAGAAACGGCTGCTGGAGGGCGACGTCCTGATCCTCTTCCCGGAAGGCACCAGCGATGACGGCAACCGCCTCCTGCCGTTCCGCAGCGCGCTCTTCTCGGTCGCCGAGCGGCGGATCGAGGGCCGTCCGCTCGTGGTGCAGCCGGTCTCGCTTGCCTATACGCGATTGGACGGGATGCCGATGGGACGCAGCTTCCGCCCGTTTTTCGCCTGGTATGGCGACATGGCGCTTGCCTCCCATCTCTGGCGGATGCTGGGCATGGGCGTGCTGACCGCCGAGGTGATCTTCCACGATCCGGTGACGATCGACGGCTTCGCCGGACGCAAGGCGATGGCCGAGCACTGCTGGCGCATCGTTTCCGAAGGCGTGGCCACGCTCCTCGTCGGGCGGCCGCAGCGCCACCTCCCAGCGGCCGGTGCGGAGGGGAGCGCGTCCGGGCTGGCCGCTCCCGCGGGAGCGGCGATGTGAGCCGGCTTGACGCGACGGCCGGGGCGATTAGGGTGCCGCACCCTGCGGAGAGTGGCAAGGATCGGCCCGTGAAGCGTCTCTACATAAAGACCTATGGCTGCCAGATGAACGTCTACGATTCCGCCCGCATGGCGGAGGTGCTGGCGCCCTTGGGATATGCCCCGGCCGACGGCCCGCAATCGGCCGACATGGTGATCCTCAACACGTGCCATATACGCGAGAAGGCATCGGAGAAGGTCTATTCGGAGCTCGGACGGCTGAAGGAACTCCAGCACGCCAAGGCGCAGGCGGGCGGACGCATGATCCTGGCTGTGGCCGGCTGCGTGGCGCAGGCCGAGGGTGCGGAGATTCTCGCCCGCGCCCCCCATGTCGATCTGGTCGTCGGCCCGCAGGCCTATCATCGCCTGCCGGAGCTGGTGGCGAAGGCGGCGCGCGCGGGCGGCGCGGCGATCGACACCGAGTTTCCGGCCGAGCCGAAATTCGACTTCCTGCCGCAGACGACCACCCCGCCGGGGGTGAGCGCCTTCCTCTCGGTCCAGGAAGGCTGCGACAAGTTCTGCACCTTCTGCGTGGTGCCGTATACGCGCGGCGCGGAGTATTCGCGCCCCGTCGCGGCCGTCATCGCCGAGGCGCGGCGGCTGATCGCCGCCGGCGCGGCTGAGATCACCCTCCTCGGGCAGAACGTCAATACCTATCACGGCGAGGGTCCCGATGGCCGGAGCTGGGGCCTGGCGCGGCTGATCCGCGCGCTGGCCGGGATCGATGGATTGAAGCGCATCCGCTACACCACCTCCCATCCGCGCGATCTCGACGCCGATTTGATCGACGCCC
>DATIDB010000137.1:0-2202 GCA_035456545.1 Alphaproteobacteria bacterium
GCCAAGGAGCTGAGGCCGAGCCTTACCATCGGCGAGTTGGCGGCCGTCCTCCCTCACCGCGAGACGGAAGCGCTCGATCACCTCCTGGACGGATTGCGCATGGCGGGGTTGGCGGAGTGAAGGAGCGCCCGGTCACTCCATTGAGATCGAACCCGTCCGCTGCTTAGCCGCTACTCTGGCGGCCGGATCGAAGCCGCTCCGGAGCCGGCGCCGCCATGAGCCGCGACGAAGGTCACCGTCACCGCCGCCGAGTGGTCGCGGCCGGCATCGCCGGCAATGTGATGGAGTGGTACGACTTCTCGATCTACGGCTTCTTCGCGCGCACGATCGGCACTCTCTATTTCCCCACGCACGATCCGAGGACCTCGCTCTTGGCCGCCTTCGGCGTCTTCGCCGTCGGGTTCCTGATGCGTCCGCTCGGCGCCGTTCTTTTCGGGCATATCGGCGACCGCGTCGGCCGCGGTCCCGCGCTGCTCTGGTCGGTGATCGCGATGGCGGTGCCGACCTTCGCCATCGGCGTTCTGCCGACTTATGCCGAGATCGGCGTCGCCGCCTCCGTGCTGATGCTGCTCTGCCGCATCCTTCAAGGGCTTGCGGTGGGCGGCGAGTACACCAGCTCGGCGGTGTTCCTCGCCGAGACCGCGGAGCCGAACAAACGCGGAGCCGCCAGCGCCTGGGCGCCGTTCGGCGCGGTCGCCGGGATCCTGCTGGGATCGGCGGTCGGGGCGGCGATCATGAACGCCATGCCGCTCGAGGACGTCGTGGCCTGGGGCTGGCGCATCCCGTTCCTTCTGGGCGTGGTGGTGGGCTTCGTCGGATTCCTCCTGCGGCGGCGGATGCCATTCGACAAGCCCGCCGCCACCGCCGGCTTCCCCCTTGTGAAGGCGCTGCGCGAGCACCCGGCGCAGATGCTGCAGGTCATCGGCATCAGCCTGGTCAACGCGATCGCGTTCTATTTGATCTTCGTCTACATCATCGCCTGGCTGAAGCTCGCGGCCGATGTCGGGGCGAGCATCGCCCTGCAGATCAATTCCTTCAGCATGGCGGTCCTGCTGGCGGTCATCCTGGCGATGTCTCGGCTGTCCGACCGCGTCGGCCGCAAGCCGATCCTGGTCGGCGCCGCGGTCGGGCTCTTGGTCCTCTCCTGGCCGCTGATGGCGCTGATGCAGACCGGGAGCATCCCGCTGGTGATCCTCGGCCAGGCGGGGTTCGCCCTGCTGATCGGATCCTATGGCTCGGTCAACCCGATCGCGATCTGCGAGATATTCCCGCGCGAGGTGCGCTGCTCCGCCGTCTCCACGGCCTATAACATCACCTTCGGGATCGCCGGCGGCACGGCGCCGGCGGTGGCGACCTGGCTGATGACCTGGACCGGGCACGCCATGGTGCCGGCCCTCTACATCATGGCGGGCGCGGCGATCTCCGCCGTCGCGGCGCTGTCGGTTCACGAGCGATCGCGGCAGGCGATCGCGGATTCGGTGATCCACGATCTGGCCTCCGCCTCCGGCCGCTGAGGAGTGTGGTAGGGCCGACGCGGATCACCGCCGCCGCACAGCGGCGTGGGTAGGCGGCTCGAGGCGGGATGCGGCGGCGGCGCCATCCGCCACCACCTCCTGCTCGATCGCGCCGAAAGGGGAGGTCCCGTCCGGCCCCAAGGCTTCGATGCGCACGCGGTCGCCTGCGCGCAGGAACTCCGTCAGCGGCGCGCCGTGCTCCACGGTCTCGACAGCGCGGCGCTCGGCAATGCAGGCGAAGCCGACGCCCGGCTCCTTGTTCGAGACCGTGCCGCTGCCGATGACGGTCCCCGCCCCGAGGCTTCGCGTCCTGGCCGCATGCGCGATGAGGCGCGGGAAGTCGAACAGCATATCCGCGCCCGCGTTCGGGCGGCCGAACTCCGCGCCGTTCAGCGTCACCTTCAGCGGCAGGTTCAGCTTCGCGCCGTCCCAGGCCTCGCCCAACTCGTCGGTCGTCAGCGCGAAAGGCGAGAGCGCCGAGGCGGGCTTCGACTGGAAGAAGCCGAAGCCCTTGGCCAACTCGGCCGGAACCAGGTTGCGCAAGGACACGTCGTTGACCAGGAGCACCAGGCGAATCCGCTCGCGGGCTTCCTCCGGCGTCACGCCCATCGGCACGTCGTCTGTCACGACCGCGACCTCGGCCTCGAAATCGAGGCCCCAGCGCTCGTCCCTGAGCGGGATCGGATCG
>DATIDB010000138.1:0-3963 GCA_035456545.1 Alphaproteobacteria bacterium
AACTCCCGCCCGCGCTCGCCCAGGAGCCGCCCGGTCGCATCGCTCAGCTCGGTCGGGAAGGGTCCCGAGCCGACCCGTGTCGCATAGGCCTTGGTGATGCCGAGCACGTAGCCGACCGCGGCGGGGCCGAGGCCGGACCCGCTCGCCGCTTGTCCCGCCACGGTTTGCGAGGAAGTGACATAGGGATAGGTCCCGTGATCGACGTCGAGCATCACGCCTTGCGCGCCCTCGAAGAGGATGCGGCGGCCGGCGCGGCGCGCCTCGTGCAGCACGCGCCAAGCGCCGCCGGCATAGGGAAGGATCTTCGGCGCGATCTCCCCGAGCGCCGCGAGCAGTTCGTCGCGATCCGCCTCGGGCGCGCCCAAGCCCCGCAGCACGGCGTTGTGATGCAGGAGCAAGGCGTCGACGCGCTCGCCGAGCCGATCCGGCTCGGCCAGGTCGCAAACGCGGATCGCGCGTCGGCCGACCTTGTCCTCATAGGCCGGACCGATGCCGCGCCCGGTGGTTCCGATCCGCGCCGCTCCGCGCGCCTCCTCGCGTGCGCGGTCCACCATGCCATGCACCGGCAGGATCAGGCTCGCGACGTCGGCGAGGACCAGGTTCTCCGGCGTCACCGCGACCCCCTGCGCCGCCAGCGTCTCGATTTCCCGCAAGAGGGCCCAGGGATCGACGACGACGCCATTGCCGATCACGCCGAGCTTGCCCGGGCGCACCACGCCCGAGGGGAGGAGGCTGAGCTTGAACGTCCGATCGCCGATGACCAGCGTGTGGCCGGCATTGTGGCCGCCCTGGAAGCGCACCACGATCTCGGCGCGCTCGGACAGCCAATCGACGATCTTGCCCTTGCCCTCATCGCCCCATTGGGCGCCGATCACCGCGACATTGGCCATTTACGTCACCCGCCCTTCCGTCCGGATGCGCTCACCGGCTGCGCGCGGCCCTCGATCCAGGCATGGCCGCAGCCGAGGCGCCGCGCCTCCTGCGCAAGGTCTCCCGATTCGCTCAATGAGGCGACGGTGACCCAGCCTTGCCGGCGCAGCTCCGCCATCGTCGATGCGGGAAGATCGGGCCGATGCAGCAGCCGGCGCGACGGCTCAGGGCGCGGCAGCACGCGCAGAAGCGTGTCCGTGTACAGCGTGAAGCCGGTGGCGCTCTCCCCCGCTTCGGTCGCATAGCGCCCGCCGCGGCCGAGCTCGCCGCGCGCCGCCCGCGCGAAGAGGATGAAGCTGACGCCGCTCTGGTACTCGAACCCGCGATGCTCGACCGGGTCGAAGGTCAGGGCAAGTGCGGGCGCCCGTCGACGGATCAGCGCGACGACCTCGCCGAGACGCGCCAGCTCGGACCGTGCGGCGGGCGGCAGATCGAGCCGGCCGAGCCGCGCCAGCGACTCCTCCGCCGGCCCGAATGCGCGCAGAAGCGCGACGAAGAGCGCCGCGTGCGGCCCGGCGATGGGCGCGACCGCCGCCTCGTCCTTCCGGTCGAGCGCGGAACGCAGCCGCGAAACCGAAGCGTCCTCGAGGCCGAGCGCGCGCGCGACCGTCGCCACCAAGGTCGGCAGATTGAGATCGATCGCCAGATCGGCGGCGCCCAGCTCGGCGAGCGATTCGGCGGCGAGCACGACGATCTCGGCATCCGCCCCGGCGCCGGCCGCTCCGATCAGCTCGACCCCCGCCTGGCCGAACTGCCGCTCGGGGCGGAGCTGGCTTCCCGAGACCTGCAGCACCTGCCCGGCATAGGAGAGGCGCAGCGGCCGCGGCGCCTCCTTCAGGCGCGTGGCGGCGATGCGCGCCACTTGCGGCGTGATGTCGGAGCGCAGCGCCAGCATGCGGTGGGATTGCGGGTCCATGAGGCGGAAGGTCTGCCGGGCGACGTCGACGCCCGCGGCCTTGAGGAAGTCGTCCTCGAATTCGATGAGCGGCGGCTTGACCCGCTCATAGCCGCGCGCTGCGAATGCGGCGAGCAGCCGCTCGACCGCCGCCGCCTCGAAACTCGCATCGGGCGGCAGGAGGTCGCGCAGTCCCTGCGGCAGGAGACCCGGATCGGCGGTCCTCGCCATCGCTCCTCGGCTCATCGACGAAAATCGGATATGCGAAGGCAGGGTCTACCCGGTTTGGCCCGTCTTCCGCAACGCCGAGCGCCGAGGAGCGACCGGCTCAGGCCCGCAGATATGCGACCTTGCCGTGCGTCGCGGCCTCGCCTTCGCCGCGCTTGCCGCCGAGAGCCTGCGCATAGGCGTCCACCGGCTGGCGCGTCGCCTTGACCGATTCGCGCGCGCGCATCGCATCCAGCCAGTAGCGCAGCCGGATGGAGATCAAGGGCAACGCCACCGGACGGTGCTTCTGGATCGCCGGGAGGCGCTCGAAAAACGGATAGAAGGCGAGGTCGACGAGGCTCGGCTCGGCCCCCAGCCAGAAGGGTCCGCGCCCGCAGCGGGCGAGGCCCTCGCGCTCGATATAGATCAGGCGGTCGCGCAGGACCGCGGCCCAGCGCCCCTCTTCCTCGGGCGTGGCGGCCTCGACGCAGCCTTGGATCGCCGGGGCGAGGCGCTCATCGGCGAATTTCATCCAGAACCGCGCGATGGCGCGCTTGGCCGGATCCTTCGGACGCAGGGCGGGGGAGGGATAGACCTCCTCCAGATATTCGAGGATGACCGTCGAATCGGCGATGAAGCGGTCCTCGTGCCGGATCACCGGCACCTCGCCCAGGGGCGATATGACCAGAAACCATTCCGGCTTATCGGCGAGGTCGATCTCGGTATGCCAAAAATCGACTCCCTTTTCGGCCAGCGCCAACCGCACCCGATGCGCGTAGGGACAAAGATCGGAACTGAACAGCTCGATATCCGGCATGGCCCTCTCCCACAAGGCCCTGCGGGCAACTCCGTGCCCTGTCGCAGGACCGGAACATCCGAATGGATGGCCGAGAACCGCCTCATCGGCGCGGCGGAACTCCATCCAAACAATTCGGTGACCGGCGAGAGGACGGCGCGCCTCGGCGAGGCGCTCAGGCGTGCAGATACTCGACATTGCCGACGCTGCGGCGATGCGGCTTCATCCCGAGATAGCTCTTCATCGCCTGGAGGTGGGTCTCCACGGGATTGCGCGTGGCCTGCACGGAGGCGCGCTCGCTCATGGCGTCGAGCCAATGGCGCAGACGGATGGACAGCAGCGGCAGCCCCGATGCCTGGTCGTTCTGGATTGCCGGCAGGCGCTCGAACAAGGGATAGAACACGATGTCGAGCAGGCTCAGCTCCTCGCCCAGCCAATAGGGCCCGCGCCCGCAGCGGGCCAGGCCCTCGCGCTCGACGGTAAGCAGCACATCGCGCAGCTTCGCGCATGCGGCGACCCGCTTCTCCCCTTCCGCCAGGATCGCGGCGACCATGGCGGGCAGCAGCTTCTCGTCGGCGAATTCGATCCACAGGCGCGAAAGCGCCCGCCTTTCCGGGATCGCGAGGGCGCAAGGACGGGCTCGGATATACGTCCTCGAGATACTCGAGGATCACCGTCGAATCGACAACGAACCGATCCTCATGACGAATGACCGGAACCTCGCCCCTCGGCGAGATCACGAGGAACCACTCGGGCTTGTTGGCGAGATCGACCTCGGTATGCCAGAACTCGATGCGTTTCTCCAGGAGAGCCAGCCGCACGCGCTGCGCGAAAGGAGGAAACCGCGCGCTGAAGAGTTCAATCTCCGGCATTCCCGTCTCCCGTACCTTCTCCGGCTCACCAACCCCGAACGACGAGACCGGAACTAATATTCTAAAAGATGTCTTAAAATAATCTTATCAACTTCTCTTTCCGATTGCTTTTGCAGCATAGCATTAACCGCTGGGCGTCGGAACTTTCGTATCGTTTACATTACTATCGTTCATGTTTTTTCGGCGAGAGAGAAGCTGATTCCCGAGAGAAAGCCGAAATCGCTCCCTGAATCAAACGGTTCGGGGACGAACGGGCAGCGGCT
>DATIDB010000139.1:0-13297 GCA_035456545.1 Alphaproteobacteria bacterium
CGCTCGCTGGAATCGCGCTCCGCACTTGGCTTTGAGCCTATGGAGGCCCGGACCGGAATCGAACCGATGTACGGGGATTTGCAGTCCCCTGCATAGCCACTCTGCCACCGGGCCGGGGAAGGGCGGTTCCGAACGCAGGAACGCGGTGGTATAAGGGGCGGGTCACCGCCGGTCAAGGCGGGCGCGGCCCCCAATTGTAAACTCCTGCCGGGAAAAGTATAAACGCTGCCGAGGGGAGGAGGGGGCGCCGACCCGCAACATCGTTGCTCAAGTGAGAGAGCCATGGACTTTGCGGCCGCGCGCCGGAACATGGTCGATCGGCAGTTGCGCACCAACAAAGTGGTCGACGAGGCCGTCCTGGAGGCACTGGGGCAAATCCCCCGCGAAGCCTTTGTGCCCGATGCGCTTCGATCCGCCGCCTATGTCGACGAGGATCTGCCGCTCGGCAACGGCCGGTTCCTGATCGAGCCGATGGTGTTCGCGCGGCTCCTGCAAGCCGCCGAGCTGAAGCGCACAGACCTCGTGCTCGACCTGGGCTGCGGCCCCGGATACTCGACGGCGGTGCTGTCGCGTCTGGTGACCATGGTGGTCGCGCTCGAATGCGAGCGTCCCCTTGTGCAGCGCTCCGCGAAAGCCCTGGCGAATCTTCAGATCGACAATGCGGTCGTGGTCGAAGGCCCGCTGGAGCGGGGCTGGGCGGCTCAGGCGCCCTACAACGCCATTCTGCTGGGCGGGTCGGCGGCCCGCATCCCTGAGGCGGTGCTCGGCCAGCTCGCCGAAGGCGGAAGGCTGGTCGGGGTGGAGATGCGGGGCGGGATCGGCCGCGCCATGCTCTACCTGCGCCATCGCGGCGTGATCTCGGGCCGCCCGCTCTTCGACGCGGCGGTCCCTCTCCTTCCGGGCCTCGCCGCGGAACCCAGTTTTGTCTTCTGAACGGCGCATCATGATCATCGAATTCTTGCCTTCAAAGCCGTGGCGTCCCAAGGCCGCGACCCGAGCGGCAAGCCGGTTTCTGCCGGCGGCTGTCCTCGGCGTGGCCCTCGCCTTGGCGCTGTCGCCGGTCTCGGCGAAGGCCCAGAGCCTGACCGAGGTCTTGTCGACCACCTATTCCACCAATCCTGAGCTTTTGGCCGGGCGGGCCGAGCTGCGGGCCACCAACGAGTTGGTTCCCCAGGCGCTCTCCGGTTGGCGGCCCACCATCGCCGGCACCGCCAGCGTCGGCCGGAGCTGGATCGACAGCAATGTCGGGTCCAATACCTCCGATCCGCGCAGCGTCGGCGTATCTCTCGCGCAGCCGATCTACCGCGGCGGACGAACGGTCGCGGCGACCAGGCAGGCGGAGAATCTGGTGCTGGCGCAGCGCGCCCGGCTGGTCGGAGTGGAGCAGGCGGTGCTCCTCGACGCCACTGTCGCGTATATGGATGTCGTGCGCGACATGGCCGTGCTGGAGCTCACCATCAACAACGAGCAGGTCCTCTCCCGCCAGCTCGAGGCCGCCCGCGACCGCTTCGACGTCGGCGAGATCACGCGCACCGACGTCGCCCAGTCGGAGGCGCGGCTGGCCGGCGCGACGGCGGGCCGGATCGCGGCGGAAGGCGATCTCACCGAATCGCGCGCCCGCTTCGTCGAGGTGGTCGGCGAGGCGCCCGGGACCCTACAGACTCCGCCGATCGTGGCGAGCCTGCCAGCCAGCCTGGAAGAGGCGATCGAAGTGGCCTCTGCGGCCAACCCTAATGTCATCGCCGCCGACTACGTGGAGCGGGCCGCCCGGGACGGCGTCGACGTCGTCTTCGGCGAGCTGCTGCCGAGCATCGCCCTGAACAGCGACATCGAATACGGCGATGAGCTCACGGGCTTCGACAGCGGCGATCGCACCGCCGCCTCGATCGAAGCGCAGCTCACGGTGCCGCTCTATCAGGCGGGCGAGGTTTCCTCGCGCGTGCGCGAGGCGAAGAAGCGAGCCAGCCAGCGGCGGCTGGAGATGGCCTTGCAAAAGCGCAACTCGGCCCAGGTCGCCACCACCGCCTGGGAGGCCCTGTCCACCGCGCGCGCGCAGATCACCTCCTTCGAAGCCCAGGTCCGCTCCAACGAAATCGCGCTGGAGGGCGTGCGCGAGGAGGCGCAGGTCGGCTCGCGGACCATCCTCGACGTCCTCGACGCCGAGCAGGAGCTGCTTGATTCGCGCGTCAATCTCGTGCGCGCCAAGCGGGACGAGATCGTCGCCGGGTTCCAGCTCCTCGCGGCGGTCGGCAATTTGACAGCGCGGGACCTGGACCTTCCGGTCGAGTACTACGATTACCAGGCCGATTACCTGGATGTGCGCAACAAGCTCTGGGGCGTCTCGGTTAACGAAGAGTGAGGGCGGCATTTACGCTTTTGCTTTGCACCGGCGACTCTGGCACTCTGTGATCGGCCTTCGACAAGCCGGTCCAAGGATGATTTGCGATGGCTGAGACGCGCGGCGACAACGAACCGTCGATGGAGGAAATCCTGGCCTCCATCCGTCGCATCATTTCCGAGGACTCCGATCCGAGGCGCTCGCCGCCGCCCAAGGGTCGCGAAGGAGAGGTTCTGGATCTGACCGAGATGCTGACGGCCGATGGCTCGGTGGTGAGCCTGGCCAGCCGGCGTCCCGGCGTTGCGACGCAGACAGAGGGGCAAGCGGGGCCGGAGCCGGCGGTGCCGGAAACCGGAAAGCAGGATAAGGGACGTGAGGGTGGCTCGTCCGCGATAGTTCAGTTCTCGGAGAAGGAGCACAATTCCGTCATGAGCGAAGCAGAAGCCCGGGCCAGCATCGTTTCGGACTCGACCTTGGACGCTTCCGCCGCCTCACTCGGCCGGCTGGCGCGCGCCGTACGCCGGGAAGCCGCCTTGCGCGCATTCTCGGGCGAGGAGGACCGCCGCGTCGAGGATTTGGTCCGCGAGGCGCTGGCCCCCATGCTCAGAGACTGGTTGGACCGCAATTTGCCCGATATGGTCGAGGCCGTAGTCCGCGAGGAAATCGAGAAGATGGTACGCCGGCTCCAGGAAAGCTGAGGCTCGTCCTGGCCGATGCGGGGGCCTCGCGCTCCGCGAGGCCTGCCGTTTTTCTAAAGGAAAGTTGATGCTGGACAAGACGTTTCGGCCCGCGGAGGTCGAGGCCAGGCACTACGCATTGTGGGAAGCGAGCGGCGCCTTCGACTGCCATCCCGATTCCAACGCCGAGCCCTTCTGCATCATGATGCCGCCGCCCAACGTGACGGGCAGCCTGCATATGGGCCACGCGCTGAATCACACGCTTCAGGACGTTCTGGCGCGCTTCGAGCGGATGCGCGGCCGCGACGTGCTGTGGCAACCCGGCACCGATCATGCCGGCATCGCCACGCAGATGGTGGTCGAGCGCAGCCTCGCCGCCGAGGGCGGCTCGCGCACCGCCCTGGGCCGCGCCGGCTTCGTCGAGCGCGTCTGGGCTTGGAAGGCGGAATCCGGATCGACCATCACGCGCCAGCTTCGAAGGCTCGGCGCCTCCGCCGATTGGCGGCGCGAGCGCTTCACCATGGACGAGGGGCTTTCCGCCGCCGTCCGCAAGGTCTTCGTCCGCCTCCACAAGGACGGCGTCATCTATCGCGACAAGCGGCTGGTGAATTGGGACCCCAAGCTGCAGACCGCGATTTCCGACCTCGAGGTGGAGCAGCGCGAGATCAAAGGCCATCTCTGGCACATCGCCTATCCGGTGGAGGGGCTTGAGGGCGCCTCGATCCCGGTCGCGACCACGCGGCCGGAGACAATGCTGGGCGACACCGCCGTCGCGGTCCATCCTGATGACGAGCGCTACCGCGCCCTCATCGGTCGGCATGCGATCCTGCCGCTGGTCGGCCGGCGCATACCCATCGTCGCCGACCCCTATGCCGATCCCGAAACCGGCAGCGGGGCAGTCAAGATCACCCCGGCGCACGACTTCAACGATTTCGAGGTTGCGCGCCGACACAGTCTGCCGCTGATCAACATCTTCGATCCGCATGCGCGGCTGACCGACGCGGTGCCGCAGCCCTATCGCGGGCTCGACCGCTTCGAGGCGAGGCAGCGCGTCGTGGCCGACCTGGAAGCGGCCGGCGCCCTGCTGAAGGTCGAGGACCAAACGCATTCCGTGCCCTTCGGCGACCGCTCCGGCGTGCCGCTGGAGCCCTGGCTCACCGATCAGTGGTACGCCGACGCCAAACGCCTGGCGGCACCCGCCATCGCCGCGGTCGAGGACGGGCGAACCCGCTTCGTGCCGAAGCAGTGGGAGAGCACCTATTTCGAATGGATGCGCAACATCCAGCCCTGGTGCATCTCGCGCCAGCTCTGGTGGGGCCATCAGATCCCGGCCTGGTACGGCCCGGACGGCGCGGTCTTCGTGGAAGAGAGCGAGGCGGAGGCTTCCGCCGCCGCTGCTCGGCATTACGGACGCACGGTCGCGCTGACGCGCGATCCCGACGTGCTCGACACCTGGTTCTCTTCCGCGCTGTGGCCGTTCTCGACGCTCGGCTGGCCGGATCGGACCAAGGAGCTCGCCCGCTATTATCCGACCGACGTTCTGGTCACCGGCTTCGACATCATCTTCTTCTGGGTCGCCCGGATGATGATGATGGGCATGCACTTCATGGGCAAGGCGCCGTTCCACACGGTCTACATCCACGCCCTGGTGCGCGACGAGTTCGGGCAGAAGATGTCGAAGTCCAAGGGGAACATCATCGACCCCTTGGTCTTGATCGAGAAATATGGAGCCGACGCGCTGCGCCTCACGCTGGTGGCGATGGCGGCGCAGGGACGCGACATCAAGCTCGCCGAGGCGCGGGTCGAGGGTTATCGCAACTTCGCGACGAAGCTCTGGAACGCCGCCCGGTTCTGCCAGATGAACGGCTGCACGCCCGACCATCCATTCGATCCGGCGGAAGCGGGGCTCACCATCAACCGCTGGCTCGTCGCCGGCGTCCGGCGCCTCGCCGAGGACGCCACCGACGCGCTCGTCACCTTCCGCTTCAACGAGGCGGCCGGCGCGCTCTACCACTTCGTCTGGCATTCCTTCTGCGACTGGTACTTGGAGATGGCCAAGCCGGTGCTGTCCGGCGACGACAAGGCCGCGGCCGAAGAGACCCGGGGCGCGGCGGCCTGGGCGCTTGGCCAGATTCTCCACCTCCTGCACCCGGTGATGCCCTTCGTCACCGAGGAGCTGTTCGGCGCGCTCGGCTATGCGGGCGGGCCGCTGATCACCGCGCCCTGGCCGAGGCTGCAGCATCTGCCGGTCGATGATGCGGCCGTCGACGAGATCGATTGGATCATCCGCTTCGTCTCCACGATCCGAAGCGCCCGCTCGGAGCTGAACGTGCCGCCGTCGGCCGAGCTGGACCTCATCGTCGAGAACGCCGGAGCGGCGACGCAACGGCGCGCCGCCCGGCACGGCCCGGCCCTGAGCCTTCTCGCCCGCCTGAAGACGATGGAGGTCACGGCGGACAAGCTGCCGACGATGCCGAAGGGCGCGGTCCAGGTCGTCGTGGACGAGGCGACCTTGGTGATTCCGCTCGCGGAGATCATCGATCTCGATGCCGAGCGTAGGCGCCTCGCCCGGGAGATTGAGAAATTAGAATCGGAGATCGGCAAGATCGACCGGAAGTTGGGCAACTCGGACTTCCTCGCCAAGGCCCCGGCCGAAGTGGTGGAGGACCAGCGCGAGCGCCGGGCCGAGGCCGAGCGGGCGCAGGCCAAATTGAGGCAGGCGGCGGCCCGGCTGAAGGCCTGAAAAAGCCGGAGAAAACAGAGGCTTCCAAGCGCCTTTCGCCGCGCCGTCGAGGTTGTTCGGGCCAGCCGGAACTGCTATATTTTTTCGGCCTTTGACACCCTCGTCGCGGGGGCCATTCCGTGGTCCCCGCGCACCATGTATTGGGCGCCTCGGCGCCCGTTTCAGGACCGTACGATTTGACCTCCGCTCCAGGCCCAAACTTCGACATCACCCCGGTCACGATCGAGGAGGAGATGAAGCGCTCCTACCTCGATTACGCGATGAGCGTGATCGTGTCGCGAGCGCTGCCCGATGTGCGCGACGGCTTGAAGCCGGTGCATCGGCGCATCCTTTTCACCATGAAGGAGAACAGCTACGACTGGAACCGGCCGTTCCGCAAATCGGCGCGCGTGGTCGGCGACGTCATCGGCAAATATCATCCTCACGGCACCGATCCGATCTACGAGGCCATGGTGCGCATGGCGCAGGATTTCTCCATGCGCCTGCCCCTGATCCAGGGCCAGGGCAATTTCGGCTCGATGGACGGCGACCCACCGGCGGCCATGCGCTACACGGAGGCGCGGCTTGCGCGCGCCTCAACCGCGCTGCTCGACGACATCGACAAGGACACGGTCGAGTTCCAGCCGAACTACGACGGCAAGGACCTCGAGCCGACCGTCCTGCCGGCGCGCTTCCCGAACATGCTGGTCAACGGCGCCGGCGGCATCGCCGTCGGCATGGCGACCAACATCCCGCCCCACAATCTCGGCGAGGTCATCGACGCCTGCTGCGCGATGATCGACGATCCGGAGATGTCGATCGACCGATTGATCGAGATCATCCCCGGACCGGACTTCCCGACCGGCGGCACCATTCTCGGCCGTTCGGGCATTCGCGAGGCCTATCACTTCGGGCGCGGCTCCATCGTCATGCGCGCGCGCACCCATGTGGAGGAGGTTCGCAAGGATCGCACCGCGATCGTCGTCACCGAGGTTCCATATCAGGTCAACAAGGCGCGCTTGCAGGAGCGGCTCTCGGAACTGGTCCGCGCCAAGCTGATCGAGGGCATCTCGGACATCCGGGACGAGTCCGACCGCGACGGCGTGCGCGTGGTCATCGAGCTGAAGCGCGAAGCCATGCCCGAAGTGGTGCTGAACCAGCTCTACCGCTTCACCGCGCTGCAGACGACCTTCGGCGTCAACATGCTGGCCCTCAATCTCGGCCGGCCGGAGATGCTGAATTTGCGGCAGGTGCTGCAGGCCTTCATCGCCTTCCGCGAGGAGGTGATCACCCGGCGCACCGTCTACGAGCTGAAGAAGGCGCGCGAGCGGGCCCATCTCCTGGTCGGGCTCGCCATCGCCGTCGCCAATATCGACGCGGTCATAGACCTGATCCGCAAGGCTCCCGATCCGGCGACCGCCCGCGAGCGGCTGATGGCGGTGGCCTGGCCGGCCCGCGACGTCGAGGCGCTGATCCGGCTGATCGACGAGCCCGGCCGCGCGATCGCAAGCGACGGCACCTATCGTCTCAGCGAGGCGCAGGCGCGCGGCATCCTCGATTTGCGCCTCCAGCGCCTGACGGGCCTCGAGCGCGACAAGATCGGCGAGGAGCTGAACGGCCTGGCCGGCGAGATCAAGGGGCACCTTGAGGTGCTTGGGTCTCGCACGAAGCTCTACGAGATCATGCGGCGCGAGTTCCTCGAGGTTAAGGAGCAATTCGCGACGCCGCGCCGGACGACGATCGAGGACCTCGAATTCGAGGCCGATATCGAGGACCTGATCCAGCGCGAGGACATGGTCGTCACCGTCAGCCATGCCGGCTACATCAAGCGCGTCCCGCTCTCGTCCTATCGGGCGCAGCGCCGCGGCGGACGCGGCCGCACCGGCATGGCGACCAAGGAAGAGGATTTCGTCGAGCAGCTCTTCGTGGCCAACACGCACACGCCGATGCTGTTCTTCTCCTCGCGCGGGATGGTCTACGAGCTGAAGGTCTATCGCCTGCCGCTCGGCACGCCGCAGGCGCGCGGCAAGGCGCTCGTCAATCTTCTGCCGCTCGAGGAGGGCGAGGCGATCACCACGGTGATGCCGCTGACCGAGGATGAATCCGCCCGGGGCGCGCTATCGGTGATGTTCGCCACCGAGAGCGGGACCGTCCGCCGGAACTCGCTCTCCGATTTCACCAACATCAAGGCGAACGGCAAGATCGCCATGAAGCTCGACGACGGCGACCGGCTGATCGGCGTGCTGCCCTGCTTGCCGGAGGAGCACGACGTGCTCCTTGCCACCCGCCTTGGCAAGGCGATCCGCTTTGCGGTCGCCGATGTACGGCTGTTCCAGGGTCGCACCTCCACGGGCGTGCGCGGGATCGCGCTCGCAAAGGAGGACGGCGTCATCTCCATGAGCATCCTTCGTCATGCGGAAGCCAGCTCGGAGGAGCGCGACGCCTATCTGCGCTGGGCCGGGGCGCGCCGCCGGAGCGGGGACGGCGAGGCTCTTCCCGCGGAGCCGGGGCTTGCGCCCGAACGGTTGGCCGCGCTGGAAGAGGCGGAGGACTTCATCCTTTCGGTCGCCGACGACGGCTTCGGCAAGCGCAGTTCGGCCTACGAGTACCGGATCACCAACCGGGGCGGCAAAGGCATCGACAATATGGATCTCGGCCGGGGCAACGGCCGCGGCTCGAATGCGCGGGTGGTCGCCGCCTTCCCGGTGAAGGAACAGGATCAGATCATGCTGGTGACCGACGGCGGGCGCCTCATTCGCCTCCCGGTCGCGGATATCCGCATCGCGGGCCGCACCACGCGCGGCGTGACGCTGTTCCGCGTCGACGCCGACGAGCGCATCGTCTCGGTGACGCGCCTGGCCGAGGTGGCCGAGCAGAACGGAAACGGCGCGGCGGAGGCGCCCGAGGGCGCGGCGACGGATGCCGAAGAGGGGGACGGTCCGGCGGATGAGTGAGCATATCGGCGTCTATCCAGGCACCTTCGATCCGGTCACCAACGGTCATCTCGACATCATCCGCCGCGGGGCGCGGCTGGTGGACCGGCTGGTGATCGCGGTGGCGAAGAACGCGGGCAAGGGGCCCCTCTTCACGCTCGAGGAGCGGGTGGCGATCCTGGAAGAGGAAGTCGCCGCGCTGCCGCCGATCGACGGCTATCAAATCGAAATCCGCGCCTTCGACACTCTGCTGATGCATTTCGCGGAGAGCGTCGGGGCGTCGGTGATCGTTCGCGGGCTGCGCGCGGTCTCGGATTTCGAGTACGAGTTCCAGATGGCCGGCATGAACTCACGCCTCAATCCCAAGATCGACACCGTGTTCCTGATGGCCTCAGAGCGCCATCAGTTCATCTCCTCCCGTTTCGTGAAGGAGATCGGCCGGCTCGGCGGGGATATCGGCGGCTTCGTCTCGCCAAGGGTGGCCGGGCACCTGATGCGCCGCTTCGCCGACGAGCGAAGGCGTAAGGGCGAATCCAAGCGCCGCATCCAGACCTTCGAGGACTAGCGATCCTCGTCCAGCCTCGGAAGGCTGATCTCCAAAGGTTCGGATTTCCATCCTTTTTGGGGCATCGTCGGGAGCCGCCGAGGGTCAGCATTGTTGTAGCGGCGGGGAACAGGGCATCAGCCGAGTGAAGCGGCCGGCGCGCGGGCGCGCCCGGCCTCTCGGCATGAGCGCGGAGATGCCCTGATGCGCACCCCGGCGATTTTCGCTGCGGCCGTCCTTGCGACCGCCTCTCTGTCCTCCAACCACGCCCTCGCCTTGGAGACGCCGCATCCGCTGACCGGCGAGGAGGTGCAGGCGCTCCTGACCGGCAATACGCTGATCGGCTGGGATCAGGAGGGGCCCTTCTGGATGTATTACGCCGACGACCATACCGTCTGGGGTCGCAGCTCGTCGGGCGATGTCGATGTCGGCCGGTGGTGGATCGAGAACCACAGCTACTGCCGCTCCTGGAGGCGATGGTTCGCAGGCGAGACCCGCTGCTGGCAGTTCTCGGCGGTGGGGGACGATATCCTGGTCTGGCATGCGTTGACCGGAGAGCCGATGGGCCGGAGCACGGTCCGCCGCGGCAACGCCATGGGGGATGTCCCCGACGGCGGCTCCGCCATCGGACCGCTTGTCGATGCGGGCAGCGGCCTGTCCGTCTCGCTCGACGCCGTGGTGGCGCGGGCCGAGGTGGAGCCTCTCGGGCTGGGGGCCCCGAAGGATGCGCATGGCGCGTCCGCGGTGGATCTGCCCACGCCGCCGGCCGGCCCTCCGCGGCGCGGCCCGGTCACCAGCCCGGGACCGCAGTTCCCGCCGGTTCCAGCGTCCTCCGGAGGCAGACAGTCCTCTGCGGCCGCGTCGGGCGCCACGAGCGGCGCGCGGGCCGGGGGATTCCTGGACCGGCTCGGGGTTCGGTCCGGGGGAGCCGAGCCCGATGGGGGCGGCTCTCAGGGCGGCGGCAATCGGGAAGGCAAGGGGGGCACCGACCGCAACTGATCCTCGATCTTTCGCCGCTTGCCGGCGCAAAGAAGCCCGTGGGGGAGCTTCATGCAATATCGCCGCAGCGCTCTCCCAGCCGGTTCGACCGCGGCGCTGGATGCTTGGTGGGCGCGCCCTTGATGCGGAACGCGATGCCAAGCGTTCGGTGCGCGACTGCCGAAGCCGCAGCGGGTTCCCCAAATCCCCCCGGCAAATACGCGGCGCAGCGCGCGACCGGGCGGCTTTGGCGTTCCATCGCGCGCCTGGCAAGATCGCGTCCGGCCGACCAAGCGAGCCGGCGAAGTCAGGGTTAGAGAACGCCCACCGCTAGGGGACATCCCCGTCATTGCGGTCAGGGTGGCGCCAAGCCGCATGCGCGTGCTCGTCCCGGCCGCTTCGGCTGCTGAGGAACATCAGGCCCATCAACCCCATCGCGATGGCCATGGTCAGCAAGACCCCCAGCATGAGCGCGATGGTACCGTGCAGTCCGATCTGGAGATCGACGAAGGCGACCACGAGCGCCAGGCCCGCCGCGGTTGCGGCCAGACAGGCAATGCAAATCAGGATGAATCGTCGCAGCCAGGACATGGCCGAGCACGGGATGGGGAAGGGGCAACGCTCTGGACGGTACCGCCGATCCCGGCGGTCGTCACGGCTGAGAGAAGCCAGGGGCCATGGACAGCATCTCGCTCCAGGTGATCACGCCCGTCCGCATGAACACGAGCCAGAAGGCCAGAGCGGCGATGCCCGCCATCAAGATCAGTCCGATCAGCCGCAGTAGGATCGAGGCGAATCGCGCGCTGGTCAGTGTCCAGCCCAGAAAGAAAGCGAAGGCGATCGCTCCGGCGATGAGAATCCCGCCGGCGATTGTCAGCATCTCGTTCAGCTCGGCCATTGCGTTCGATGCCTGCGCGTTCGTTCCCCGGGCCATTGCGTCGTCCGGCGAGGGGCGGCCCGCCCCACACCCGCCCTCGCCACTCGGTGAGCGTCTGCGCACTGAGGGGTTGCGACAGGCGCCGCCGCGATCATGGGCGCGGGTGTCCTAACGGAACGGTAAGGCGGCGCCGGCCATGCCCTGAGCGCCTGTACCCATTTCTGCGCCGAGACGAATGACGGTCGCTTGGCGGCGCCCAATTGAAAAGGCTCGCGAGCAAAGCTTACGGGGGTGCAAGTCTAAGGGTACTTACATTTACCATCGCCCGGAAGCGATATCGCGCCGAGCGCTGCCGGCGGATGGCAGCGGAGCCTAGCGCCCGGCGGCGGCCTGCGCCTGGCAAGCCTGAAGGCGGTTTAACACCCCTTGGATGTCCAAGGTGAGCCGCCGCAAGGTCTCGATGGTGAGCGGCAGGAACACCGAGGAGCTGGTGGAATCGATCAATTGCACACCGGCTTCGCCGGTCTGCGGATGGACGGCGGCCTGAATCTCCCGCACCGCAAGGACATAGTCGGGAAGGGCGGCGACAAGCATGATCGGCATCTCCTCTCGGCGGCTCCGCCGAAGTACTGCTCTTCGCTCTCTCCTTTAAGCGAAAACACTTAAAATTTTATTGATCTCCCGTTCAATGCCCGCATCAAAAAAATCAATCGGATCAGTTTCAAGATTTACGCCCATTCACTTCAAAATTTACGGATTCGTTATTTCATGGATGGCAGCATGGGTTACGGATCGCAATGGGGCCTTTCGATGGAAATCCGAACGATCGCGGCGGTGTTGAACGGGAACCTGGTCTTCGCGCTTTACCTGGCCGCCTGGGGGACTCCGACCGTCTCGATCGCGGCGGTCGAGATCGCCCTGGCGCTGGGCGCGGGCGCTTCGACCTTTTATGCGCTGCGGCGCCTGCCCACTCCGCGGTGGCTCGCCCGTCTTGGCGCCGGACCTGCGAATGAACATGCGCCGGCACGCCTATGACCCGGCGGTGAAGGTGGCGATCGGGTGAAGCGCCGTTTCGGGCGCGCCCTTTCACCCACCTAGTCCGAACCGCTTCGCAATTTCAGGCGGCACCGCCCACCCGTCGGCCAGGACCAGGTCGAACCGTCCGAACGGCGTGCCGTCGGCGCGCTTCTCCTCGAACGACACCTGCAACGTCCGCCGCAGCTCGGGCGACAGGTCCGCTTGAAGGAGATCCTTGTCGTTCAAGGGATCGCCCGCGAAGTACATCTGCGTCGTCAGCGTGGGATTGAAGGGGGCGTGGATCTTGAAATGGATATGGGGCGGCCGGACCCAGTCCCCGATCGCCAGGTAGGAACCCGGCTTGATGGTCCGAAAGCGATAGGAGCCATCGGCGCCGGTCGCCATGCGCGCATAGCCCTGGAAATTGGGATCGAGGGGACGCCCCCTCGGCTCGTCGCGCGGGTCGACATAGCGGCCATGGGTGTCCGCCTGCCAAATCTCGACGAGGCAGCCCGGAACGGGTCGGCAGCCGCCGTCACGGATTTGGCCGACGACCTCGATCACTTGGCCCGCCGCCATGCCCGAGCCGCCGGCCAGCCTCGTCAGATCCGCGTCCTGCTCGGCCGGCAGGACCAGGGGGTAAAAAGGCCCGTCGATCTGATACGCGGTCGTCAGGCAGGCGGCGCGGGCCAGGCGGCCGCCCGTGAGCACGGCTGCGCCGGCGGCAAGACCCGCCAACACCCCGCGCCTGGAGGCGATCAAGGCTGAGCCTCTGCGCAAACCGGTCATGCTCATGTTCTCGCTCCCGCTCCATTGACCTTTCCGGGCTCGATCATGGGGGACGGCGGGCGGATCGGCACTGGGGCAGGGGAAGTACCCGACCGCTTTGGGCGTCGGCACCGCGTCCCGGCGCGCCGCCAGCCGCATTGATTCATGGCGATCCGCGGCCTATCTTCCGGCCCTTCCGCGCCGGTGACGAGACCGGCTCGAGGAGCCCGTAGCTCAGTCGGTAGAGCACGTGACTTTTAATCACGGGGTCGTGGGTTCGAATCCCACCGGGCTCACCAGAAAACCAAGCAACATAACGAAATCTGCATAAGCCCAAAACGGTCCGGGGGAAAGATGGGGGAAAGAAGTGACCACTTCCCGGCCCCCCGCTGGCGTCCGGCTCCGAACGGCACCGGCCGGACGCTTCTTCTCTGCGCGGACTG
>DATIDB010000140.1:0-8413 GCA_035456545.1 Alphaproteobacteria bacterium
GTGCCGAGCGAGCGGCGCATCTCCGCGCCCGCGCCCGCGGCGATCACCAGCGGCACGACGCCGAGGATGAAGGCGAGCGAGGTCATCAGGATCGGCCGCAACCGGGATTGCGCGGCGCCGACCGCGGCGTCAACGGGAGCCGCGCCACCCTCTTCCGCCTGCTTGGCGAATTCGACGATCAGGATCGCATTCTTGGCGGCGAGCCCGACCAGCACCACGAAGCCGATCTGCGCGAGGATGTTCACGTCGAGGCCCGCCAGCATCAGCCCCGACACCGAGGCCAGAAGGCACATCGGCACGATGAGGATCACCGCGAGCGGCAGGGACAGGCTTTCATAGAGCGCGGCCAGCACCAGGAAGACGAAGACGACGGCGGCGCCGAAGACGATCAACCCGCTGTTGCCGACCTGCCTTTCCTGATAGGCCAGCTCGGTCCATTCGGAGCCGAAGCCGTCGGGCATGATCTGGGCCGCGAGGTCCTCCATGATCCTGAGCGCCGTACCGGTCGACACGCCGGGCGCGGCGCTCCCTTGCACTTCCGAGGCGGGGCTCAGATTGTACCGCGTGAGCCGATAGGGGCCGGTCTTGTCGGAGAACTGCGCAACCGATTCGATCGGCACCATCGCGCCGGCGTCGTTGCGCGTCTTCAGACGGCCGATATCCGCCACCTCCTGGCGGAAGCCGCCGTCGGCCTGCGCGGTCACGCGATAGGTGCGGCCGAGGAAATTGAACTCGTTGACGAAGACCGAGCCGAGATAGATCTCGAGAGTCTCGAACACTCGCTCCGCTGAAACGCCCAGCATCTCGGCGCGCACGCGGTCGATATCCGCGAAAACGCGCGGGGTGCGGGCGTTGAACAGAGAGAAGATCCCGAACAGGCCCGGCGTCCCGTTCGCCGCCTGCACCAGTTCCTGGGTGACTGTCTCAAGCGCCTGGACGCCGCGGTCCCGCCGGTCCTGCACCATCAGCTTGAAACCGCCCGAGGTGCCGATGCCCCTGACCGGCGGCGGCGAGACGGTGATGATGAAGGCCTCCTGGATCGAGGAGAGCCGCATCTGGAGATCGCCCAGGATCTTCGCGGCCGAGAGCCCATTCGCGGCGCGCTCCTCGAACGGCGCCAGGGCGGAGAAGATGGCGCCGGCGTTCGGCGCGTTGGTGAATGTCGCGCCATCGAAGCCGGCGAAGGGCACCGCATGGGCGACGCCCTCGGTTCCGAGGATGAGCTTCGTCGCCGCGCGCACGACCGCGTCGGTGCGCGACAGCGAGGAGCCCGGCGGAAGCTGCACGACCGTGATGAGATAGCCCTGGTCCTGCTCGGGGATGAACCCGGTCGGCGCGCGCGAGAACTGCCATCCGGCCATCGCCACGAGGCCGACATAGATGACCAGGACGATCGCCGCAACCCGGATCGCCCGCCGCGCCAGAGCGGCGTAGCCGCGGCTCATCCCCTCGAAGCCGGCATTGAACATGCGGAAAAAGGCGTGGAACGGGCGGGCGAGCAGGCCGCCCCGGTCCTCCCCCTGATGCGGCTTGAAGAGCAACGCGCACAGCGCCGGGCTCAAAGTGAGGGAGACCAGGCAGGAGATCACCGTCGCCGTGGCGATGGTCACCGCGAACTGGCGGAAGAACTGGCCGCTGATCCCCGGCACCAGCGCCGCCGGGATGAAGACAGAGCTCAAGACCAGCGCGATCGCGATCAGGGCGCCGCCGACCTCGTCCATGGTCAGACGCGTCGCCTCGCGCGGCGACAGGCCGAGCCGGAGATTCCGCTCGACATTCTCCACCACGACGATGGCGTCGTCGACGACGATGCCGATCGCCAGCACCAGGCCGAAGAGCGAGAGCGTGTTGAGCGAATAGCCCAGCGCGGCGAGCACGGCGAAGGTGCCGATCAACGAGACCGGGATCGCCAGGATCGGAACGATCGAGGCGCGCCAGGTCTGTAGGAACAGGATCACCACCAGCACGACCAGGGCGGAGGCTTCGAAGAGGGTCTTGATCACCTCATGGACCGAATCGGCGATGAATTCGGTCGGGTTGTAGACGATGTCGTACTGAACGCCCTCGGGAAAGGACCGCGAGAGCCGCTTCATCGTGTCCAGCACGCCGTCGGCGGTCGCGAGAGCATTCGAGCCAGGGCGCTGGAAGATCAGGATCGGGACAGCCTCTCTCTCGTCCAGATAGCCGTTGGCGCTGTAGTCCTGGGCGCCGAGCTCCACGCGCGCGACGTCGCGGACCCGGGTCACGCGTCCGTCGGGATCGGTGCGCACCACGATGTTCGCGAACTGCTGCGGGTCGACGAGCCGGCCCTGGGTTTCGATGTTGAGCTGATAAGCGCCGGGGCGCGGCACCGGCGGCTGGTTCAGCACCCCCGAGGCGACCTGGACGTTCTGCGCACGCAGCGCGCCGAGCACATCGCCGGCGGTCAGTCCGCGCGCCGCGACGCGGTCCGGATCGAGCCAGATGCGCATCGCATAGTCGCGCGCCCCGAAGATGCGCACATCGCCGATGCCGTCCAGCCGCGCCAGCACGTCGCGGAGCTGCAAGAGCGCGTAGTTCGAGAGATAGAGCTGGTCGCGCGACCCGTCCGGCGAGCTGAGATGGATGACCATCAGCATGTCCGGGGAGTTCTTGCGGACCGTCACGCCCAGCCGCCGCACCTCTTCGGGCAGGCGGGGCTCGGCCACGGCCACGCGGTTCTGCACCAGCACCTGCGCGGTGTCGAGATCGGTTCCCAGCTTGAAGGTGACGGTGACCTGCAGGTTGCCGTCGCCGGTCGACTGCGAGGACATGTAGAGCATGTTGTCGACGCCGTTGATCTCCTGCTCGATCGGGGCGGCGACCGTGTTGGCGACGACTTCGGCGGAGGCGCCCGGATAGCGCGCGGAGATCTCGATGGTGGGCGGCGCGATCTCGGGGTATTGCGCGACCGGCAGCGTGAAATAGGCGAAGCCTCCGATCAGCGTGATGAAGACCGAGACCACGCCCGCGAGGATCGGCCGGTCGATGAAGATGTGAGAGAACCGCAACGCCTATTCCTCGGGGTCGGCGATGTCGATGGCGCCCTCCTCGGGCGTCACCTTCATGCCCGGCCGGACGCGCATGAGGCCGTTGATGATGACCCGGTCGGCGGGCTCGAGCCCGGAGCGGATGATACGCAGCTCCGGACCGCGGTTCGGGCCCGGCCGCACCACCTTCGGCACCACCGTCCCATCGGCGGCGACCGTCATGACGATCTTGCGCGCCTGGTCGTTGAGCAGAGCGCTCTCCGGCACGATCAGCGCGGGGTAGCGATTCGAGGCCGGCACCCGGATGCGGGCGAACTGGCCGGGCGTCAGCCGAAAGTCGGGGTTGGGGAACACGGCGCGCACCCGAATGGTGCCCGCTCCCCGGTCGACCTGGTTGTCGATGAAATCGATGCGCCCGTTCAGCGACCAGCCGGTATCGTCCATCAGCTTCGCCTGCACCTCGATCGGCTTCTCGACGGTGGCGCTCATGCGGCCTTCCGCCACGGCGCGCTGATAGGCGAGCAGCTCGGCCTCGCTGATGTCGAAAATGAGCCGGATCGGATTGAGCGAGACAATGGTCGTGAGCACAGTGGTGTTGGGACCCGAGCCGCCGGTCACTAGATTTCCGATGCTGACCGCGCGAGCCCCGATACGGCCCTCGATCGGCGCGGCCATGCTCGCATATTCCAGGTTCAGCTCGGCATCGCGCAGGGCCGCTTCCGCGACCTGGACCGACGCCGCGGCGGCGCGCATTTCCTGGTAGCGCTCGTCATAGACCGCGGCCGAGACATTGTCGCCCTTGCGCAACTGCTGCGCCCGAGCAAGTTGCGCATTCGCGAGGTCAAGCCGCGCCTTTGCCTCTGAGAGCTGGGCCTTGGCCGAGGAGACGGCGATCTCGAATGGGCGCGGATCGATGCTGAACAGCAGGTCGCCGGCCGCGACGATCTGGCCGTCGTTGAAATGGATCTTGTCCAAATAGCCGCTCACGCGGGAGCGGATTTCGACCTCCTCGACCGCCTGGAACTGGCCCGTATATTCATTCCACTCGACGATGTCCTTCAGCAGAGGCGCCGCGACCGTGACCTGCGGGGGCGGCGGCGCCGCCATGGCCTGCTGCGCGCCGTCGCTCTGAGCGTCCTTCAGCATCCACCAGGCGAGCCCTGCGGCGAGAAGAGCGAGCGCCACAAGCATGGCTGCGAGCCGACCGCGCCGAGGCGAGCGAAGGGCGGGCGCAGACAAGCGGTCCGAACCGTCAGGGTGTTGGTCGGTTTCTGACACCGTCGGCCTCCAGCGAGGGGGCGCGACCTTATCCCCATCCTGGCGAAGGAATCCACCTTCCGGGCCGGCACTACGCCATGCGGGGGATCGCCGAAGCGGTCCCGGCCTATCGAATGGGGGTATCGCAGGGCGTCGAGCCGGTGGCGGAGCGGGACGGACCGGGGCCGGCGACCCCGGCGCCGACCCCGATAGCGGCGGCGTCAGGTCCCTTCGATCTCGAACGTCACCTTCGCATTGATCCGGTAGCGGGTGATCTGCCCGTCCTCGACCTTGGCCTCCATTTCCCTTGATGTAGATCGAGGCCACGCCCCGCAAGGTCTCCGAGGCGTCGGACACCGCCATTTGCGCTGACGCCTCCCAGCTTTCCTCCGATTCCGCCAGCAATTCTATGACTCGTCCTCACTCGATGGGCCGAATGACTCCAAACAATGGGGCCACGGGGTGGTTCATGCGCTCCGGATCGCACCGAGGACTGGGAAATCCGAGACCGCGTTCTGAGCCGTTTTCGCCCCCGCAGCGTTCCCCTCTCGCCAGTCGGAGTTGCGAAAAGGCGGAGCCGAAATGTCGAGCGAGGACCTGCACATCCCCCGGGACAGGCTGTCGGCCGAGGGGCGGCTCTTGCATTATGCGATCGCCTCGCTGCGCGAGGAGCTGGACGCCGTCGACTGGTATCGCCAGCGCGCTGACGACGCCGAAGACCGCGACCTGCGCGAGATCCTGCTCCACAACATGCGCGAGGAGATGGAGCATGCCTGCATGCTCCTGGAATGGCTGCGCCGGCGGAATCCCGACTTCGAGCGCTACCTGCGCACCTATCTGTTCACCTCCGCGCCGATCACAGCGGTCGAGGAGGAGGCCGAGAAGAAGGCTTGAGATCGGCTCCCTCCTGCCGCATTCCCTCGGGGGCGACGATTAGATTTGGATGACCTCATGGAATGAGACGCCCCGGATCGGCGTCCTCCAAGGCGAAGGGCGATTGCGGCGTCATGCCCGCGCCGCCCTCGGAATCCGCGCGGGGCCCATCCGAGCCGCGCTCCCGCGCGTGATCCAACCTCCCCCTTCAGCCGTATGAGAAGCTCGGGCGAGCCGGGGGCTCGGGCTATCATTGCGGAGGACTTCGCATATCCTTCTCGTGCGGTGAGATGGCCCCAATGCAGGAGGGAATGTCGGCGCCTCCGGCCCGCAGCCCCGGCCTGGGCGAGTTCCTACCCGATCGCGAGCTGATGACGGTCCATCTGGTGGCCGTCGGGAGGCGGCGCGACCGCGACGCCTTTGCGGCCCTGTTCCGCTTTTTCGCGCCGCGGCTGAAGAGCTATTTCCTGCGCCTGGGCACGCAGCCCCGAATGGCGGAGGACCTGGTCCAGGAGACGATGCTGCGCATCTGGGACCGTGCCGGACTCTACGATCCGACACGCGCGCAGGCCTCGACCTGGGTCTTCACGGTGGCGCGGAACCTGCGCCTGGACGCCTTGCGCGGCGAACGCCATCCGGAGCCGGACTCCGAGACGTTGTTGGCCGGACTGGCGGAGGACGCCGAAGGCGCGGACGCGGTGCTCGACGCGGCGCGACGGGAGGAACGGGTACAGAAGGCGCTGGCGTCGCTGCCGGCGGAACAGGCCGAAATCCTGCGGCTCAGCTTCTTCGAGGATGTGCCGCATGCCGAGATCGCGCGCCGGCTTGAGCTGCCGCTCGGCACCGTCAAGTCTCGAATCCGGCGCGCATTGCGCCGGCTGCGCGGGCTGATCGATTAGAAAGGGCGGGACTTGACTGTAGACCATCACCCCTTCGAAGCCACGCTGCTGGCTTATGCGTCCGGCCACCTGCCGGAGGGTCTTTCGCTGGTCGTGGCGACCCATCTCGCCTGGTGTACGGAATGCCGGGACGCGGTGGCCGCGGCGGAGACGGCGGCGGGCCTGTTGCTCGCCCAAGGTCCTCAGGCCGAATGCAGCGATGCGCTGCTGGCCCGCACGCTGGGCGCGCTGGACCATCGGCCACAGCCCGCGCACCAGCCGCCGCCGGCCCCTCGGCAGGCCTTACTGCAGCAGCTGAAGCTGCCGCAACCGCTGCAGGGCTATGTGCAGCGACTGGGCCCCGCGCGCTGGCGGTGGCTGGCGCCAGGGGTCGCGCAAATCCCGCTGATCGGGCGGACGGGCGGCGGCGGATCGGCGCGGTTGCTGCGGGTCAGGCCCGGCATGCGCATGCCGCTCCATGGCCATTGCGGGAGTGAATTGGCCGTGGTGCTGTCCGGCGCCTATGACGACGAGCTGGGCCGGTTCGCGCGCGGCGATCTCGCCGATCACGGAGAGGAGGTCACGCATCAGCCACGCTCGGATTTGCAGGAGGGCTGCGTGTGCCTGATCGCGACGGACCGGCCGCTGCGCTTCTCCACTCCGCTCCTGCGCCTCGTTCAGCCGATGCTCGGGATCTAGCCCCGGGGTCTTCGTAAGGAGCGCCAAAGCCGCTAGAATCGTGCGATATTCCCGGCGGTTTCGGAACGCAGTCGCAAGGGTCTGCCCGATGGTGCTCCTCCTTCTCGCGCTTCTGATCGGCTATTCGCCTGCGGCCGGCGCTGCCGAGTCCGTCGCGGCGGGGCGCGATATCGCCGAGCGCCTCTGCTCCCGATGCCACGCCGTCGCCGGGCCGGGGCCGAGCCCGGTCAAGGAAGCGCCCGCCTTCAGCGGCATCGGCCGGCGGATGAAGATCGACGATCTGGCCGAGGCGCTGGCGGAGGGAATCCTGACCGGGCACGGGCCGGTGGAGATGCCGGAGATCGTGCTGGAGCCCGAGGAGATCGAATCGCTGCTCGGCTACATGCACTCGATCCAGGAATAGGGCGCTGGCGCGAACGGACGTGCTCAGCCCGGCGCGCGGTTCGCCAGCGCCGCGCGATAGAGCTCGGCATATTGCTCCGCCGCCCGCGCCCAACCGACCCGGCGGGTCATTCCCCGGCGTTGCATGCGCCGCCACGCCGGCCTGTCGCGATAGAGCGCAGCCGCACGCGCCAGCGCCGCCTCCAGGGCCTCGACCGTGACCGGCGCGAACTGGAAGCCGGTCGCAACGCCGTCCAAAAGCGCGGAGTGGTTGGCGTCGACGATGGTGTCGTTGAGGCCGCCGACGCGCGAGACGATCGGCACCGTCCCGTAGCGCAGTCCGTAGAGCTGCGTCAGCCCGCAGGGCTCGAACCGCGACGGCACCAGGATCGCGTCGGCGCCGCCCTGGATGAGATGCGCGAGCGCCTCATCGTGCTTGAGGACGCAGCCGATCGCCCCCGGATGCGCCTTGGCCGCCTGCAGAAAAGCCTGCTCCAGGGCCGCGTCGCCCGAGCCAAGCATCGCCAGTTGCGCGCCAAGCCCCGTCAGGGCCGGCAGCGCGGACAGGAGCAGGTCCATCCCCTTCTGCCAGGCGAGCCGGCTGATCACGGCGAAGAGCGGCGCGGCGGGATCGGCATTGAGCGCGAACCGCCGTTGCACCTCCGCCTTGTTCGCCGCCCGCCCGCCGAGGGCGCGGACCGAATAGCGCTCCGCCAGATGCGGATCGGTCTCGGGATTCCAGGCCTCTTCGTCGATGCCGTTGACGATTCCGGCCAGCCGGTCGGCGCGGCTCGCAAGCAACCCCTCCAGCCCCATGCCGAAGGCGGGGGTCTGGATCTCCTGGGCGTAAGTCGGGCTGACGGTGCTCAAGCGATCCGCGAAGAAGAGGCCGGCCTTGAGGAACCCGATCGCCCCGTAATACTCCACGCCGTCGATCGCATAGGCGGAGTGCGGCAGCCTCAGCCGGTCGAGGAGCGCCGCGGGGAACTGCCCCTGGAAGGCGAGGTTGTGGATGGTGAGCACCGTCGCCGGTCGGGGACGTCCCGAGAGGCCGAGATAGGCGGGCGCGAGGCCCGCCTGCCAGTCATGCGCATGCACGATCTCGGGCCTCCAATCCGGCAGGAGGCCGAGCCCGATCTCGGCAGCGACCCAGCTCAGGGCGGCGAAGCGCTCGGCATTGTCGGGCCAATCCGTGCCGTCCGGAGCGAGATAGGGATGTCCCGCGCGCCCGTAGAGATGCGGCGCATCGACGATCAGGAGATCGAGCCCGTCCGCCGCCGCGGCGAGCAGCCGTCCATTCCCGCCAAAGAGTCCATA
>DATIDB010000141.1:0-5180 GCA_035456545.1 Alphaproteobacteria bacterium
GCACGGTTGATGATTTTGTCCCGGCCGGCGGCGCGATTGCCGCCCCCGCCGAGGAGCTGAACTGGCGCATCGCCGCCGAGCAGGTCCGCCTCCTGCATCGCAACGCTCCGCCGGCCTTGATCGCCAATGTCGCCATGGCGGTCGGCGCCGCCCTCGCGCTCTGGAGCGAGGTGCCGCATGCCCGCACGGGCTTGTGGATCTGGCTGGTGATCGCGCTCTCCGCCGCGCGCATCGCGACCTGGCTCACTTATCCCGGCGATGGAGCGGCGGGGCCGGGGAAGGTCCGCCGATGGTGCAACCTGATCACCGCCGGCGCCGCTCTTTCCGGATGCGCCTGGGGCGCGATCGCGATCCTCCTGATGCCGCGTGGCGCGCTCATGCCCGAGCTCTTCCTCGGCGCGGCGATCGCCGCCATCGCGGCCGCGACGCTCTCCTCGCTCGCCCACCGCATCGGGCCCTATCTCGCCTTCCTCCTTCCGGCGGTGCTTCCCTATGGCGTCGTCATGGCCATGGACGGCGGCCGGCTGCGCATGATGGTTGCGCTGGCGGCGTTCGGCTACGCCGCGGGCCTCATCGCGATAGCTTGCAATTTCGCCCGCTCCAGCGCCGCGACGGTGAAGCTCCAGGTCGAGAACGAGTGGCTGGTGCGCCGGATGGCGGTTGCGCGCGACCAGGCGCTGGCCGCGGCGCGCGAGGCGGAGGCGGCCAATCGCGCCAAGTCCGAGCTCTGCGAGACCCTCGACCGCAGCCGGCGCGAGGCCGAGGACGCCAGCCGCGCGAAGTCGCATTTCCTCGCCACCATGAGCCACGAGCTGCGCACGCCGCTCAACGCGATCATCGGCTTCTCCGACATCATGGCCACGCAGGTGCTGGGTCCCGTCGGCAATCCGAAATACCTCGAATACGCCGCCGATATCCGCAACAGCGGACAGCATCTGCTCGCCATCATCAACAACGTGCTCGACCTCTCGAAAGTCGAGGCGGGACGTTTCGAGCTGCACGAGGAAGACGTGCACCTCGCCTCGGTCGTCGCGGCCGGGCTCAAATTCGTCAAGCAGCAGGCCAGCGAGAGCGGCCTTCTGGTCAAGTCCGAAATCGGCTCCGAGCTGACCCTTTATGCCGACGAGCGGGCGCTGAAGCAGATCGTCATCAACCTGCTCTCGAACGCGGTCAAGTTCTCGCGCGAGAACGGCTCGGTCGCGGTGAGCGCGTTCCTGGACGATGGCGGCGCGTTGGTGCTGAACGTGACCGACGACGGCATCGGCATTCCCGAAAAGGATGTGAAACGCGTTCTCGAACCGTTCCGCCAAGCCGACGAGCCCTTGATCCGCAAGCGGAGCGGCACGGGACTTGGCCTCACTTTGGTGAGATCGCTGGTCGAGCTGCATGGCGGCTCGGTCCGGCTCGACAGCGTGTTCGGCTCCGGGACCACGGTGAGCCTGCGCTTTCCGGCCGCGCGCGTCCGTCGCCGCGCGGCCTGAACGTCGGCGATCTCCGATCAGCCCAGGCGCGGCCGTCCGGTCGCCGTGGCCGTGATCGCGCTTTCGATGAAGAGATCGGCCCCGAAATTGCTGACGACGGTGTCCTTGCGCTCCACGGCGATCTCGACCGTGGCCGCGCCTGCCGCCACGGCGCGGGCATGCGCCGCGCCTCGCGCCTCGACCAGGCCCGCCGCGGCGGCTTCCTCCAGCTTGGCGAAATCGCGAACGCCCTCGATTCCGTGAAGTCGGAAGCGGTCTTCGCGCGGGGCGGTGATGGTCACCGCCGCCGTCTCGAAGATGCCGCCGGCGACCGCGCCGACCGCATTGGTGACGCCATGGTGTGGCGGGACCACGAGCCGGGTCCCGAGCCTGCGCGCCACCTCGGGATAGTAGGTGGCGACCGGTGCGCCGATCGCGACCAGCGGACGGGTGAGACGGAAGGCGACCGTGTAGAGCTGGCCCGCCGCTTCCCCTCCGGACGCCGCGCGGTCGACCAGAGCCGCGCCGAGCGGCTCCGCGCGGTTGTAAGCCGGGCCGCCGGAGGATTCGATCGCCGAGGCGATCAGCGCCTCGCAGCTCTGCGCGGCGACGCGGTCGATCACCGCCGCGGCGAAGTCTTCCGCCGTCATGCCTCCCGGCCAGCCGGGCTCCACCGGCCGGCGGCGCCACAGCTCCGCGCCGATCCGCGCCGCCTCGCCCGACCAGTCGCTCTGGCGCCCGAGCACATGGGCCGCGTCGCTCGGCGTGAATCCCGCGAGCCGGATCAGTCCGCGCTCGACGAGACGACGGAGGGGCCGTTCAGGCCGGAGGTTGCCGAGGACGATGGTGAGCGGAGCGGGGTGCTCGCCGAGCCCATCCCAGACCCGCCGCTCCGCCGCGCTGAGGCTCGCCTCGCCGCCTTCGATCCTGTGCACGCGCAAGGCGAAGCGGCCGTGAAGGGGGCCGACGGCGTCCTGTTGCGCCTGCTCGCGCAAGATCGCCAGCGCTTGCGGAAATTGATCCGCCAGCAGGCTCAAGGGCACGATCCGTCGCGGCCCCACCAGGAGGCCACGCTCGGGATCGATCCGCACCTCGCTGTCGCCACCAAGCCCGAAGGTGTGCACGGCGATCGCCTCGACCATGGTGCGCCAGCCGCCCACCGTGGCGCCGTCGCGGTTCAGCACCGGCCGGCCGTCCTTGAGGATGGCGATATCGGTGGTCGTGCCGCCCATGTCCGAGACGATGACGTCCCGCTCTTCGGTCAGGGCCATGGCGCCGACGACCGAGGCCGCCGGGCCGGAGAGGATGGTTTCGACGGGGCGGGTCAGCGCGTCGGACGCGGCGATCAGCGCTCCGTCGCCCTTGACGACCATCAGCGGCGCGTGAATGCCGAGCGCGGCGAGCCGCCGTTCGACGGCGCGGATCAGCCGGTCGAGAAGAGAGATCAGCCGCGCATTCAAAAGGGCGGTCAAGGCCCGCCGAGGCGCATCGAGATGATGGCTCAGCTCATGCGCGCAGGTGACAGGGTGCCGGGTCGTCGCCCGAATCAGCTCCCGCACCGCCAGCTCGTGGGCGGGGTTGCGCACGCCGAAGTAGCCGGCGACGGCAAAGGCTGAGACGCGCGGCGCGAAGGTTTCGACCGCGCGGCGCGCGGCCTCCAGATCGAGCGGCTCCTGCTCGTCGCCGAGCGCCCCGTGCCCGCCCCGGATGAAAGCGACCGGATCGCCCTTCAGCGCCGCGCCGAGGCCGGCGCGCCCCAGCGCCCCCTGGTCGTAGCCGATGAGCAGCAGCGCGGCGGGGCTGCCCTGGCCTTCCACCAGCGCATTGGTGGCGAGCGTGGTGGAGAGCGAGACCAGCCGCACCTTGTCCGCGCCATCGGTCGGCAGAACTCCGGCGATCGCCGCGCCGACGCCTTCGGCGAGGTCGTGGCGCGTGGTCAACGCCTTGGCGGCGGCGATCACGCCCCGCTCAGGGTCATAGAGAACGGCATCAGTATAGGTGCCGCCGGTATCGATGCCGAGGGAAAGCGACAAGGGGAGCGCGTTCGAAGAAGCCGTTCAGGACCTTAGCTGATATCAGGGCGGAGGCGTCGACGCAACCGGCGCGGGCCGCGGCTTTCCCCTAGAGCGGTGTTCCGAAAGATTGAATCACCTGCGTTGCCCATCCGGCCCGGCGATCGGCCAGGCGCGCCGCGAAGCGCGATGCCGCGGCGCATCGGGCGAGCGGGGCAACGCCGCCATCGCCTGCCGGGGCGCACCCCCGAAGGGGCCAGGGCCTTTTGCGCCGCGGGTTCGTCGCGGGGCTTGCCTGTAGCGCCCGGCTACAAGGCTGCGCCCCGCTCCTGCCCGCAGTGCAAATTCCCTCCGGCGCAGATGCTTCAAGCTTACGGAATACCGCTCTAGCTCCGGTGGCGGCTGCGCTCGGCGGCCCTTCGCGCTTGGCCCGCCACCAGGGCGGCGATCAGGGCAAGGGCGAGGCCGGTCAGCGCCCAGACCAGCAGCAGCTTGGAGCTGCGCTCGCGCCAAGGCACCAGGATCGCGTCGGCGGGAAGGCCGATCGAGATCACCATCGGATAGCCTTGCACCGTGCGATAGGTGGCGACGCGCTCGATACGGTCATCCACCGCGATCTCGTGATAGGTCCCCGGGCGCAGGCGCGGCGAGAACTGCACGAACAATGGATCGCTGGCGAGCGAGCGTCCGATCCATCCCTCGCCCCCCGGCCGGCGCATCAGGACCGTGCCGTCCTCCTCCAGAAGCATCATGCTCACGCCCTGCGGCAGGGCGGCCTCCTTGGCGAACACGTCCAGCATCTCCGCATCGAAGCTGCCATAGGCGATGCCGATCAGCGCGCGGGAGGCGTCGGTGACGCGGCGGGCGACGCCTACGGAGGCGTCTCGGTCGAGCAGGACGCCCTGTCCGACGAACAGGCCGTCGCGGGGCTCGCTCAGGGCGTTGCGGACCACCTCGCGTCCTGAAAGGTCGAGCCCACGGCGCACCGGAACTCTCGAGCTGCTGACCAGACGTCCGAGCGTGTCGATCAGCGCAAGCTCCCCGTCATTCATGAGGCGCGACTGCACCGCGCGCAAGCGGATGTCGATGGGCTCGGGCGCGACCTGCGCCGCCTCCATGGATTCGCCGATCTGAAGGAGCGCGCCCTCCATTTCGGCCAGGCTCCGCCCGACATGGCGCTCGAAGGCGAGAGCCAGCACCTGGCTGGTCCGGTCGGCGCCGGCCAGCGCCGCGCTGCGATCCGCCCAGGCGAGCACGCCCATGACCATGCCGATGAACAGCACGGAGGCGATGGTGAGAAGGCTTAGTGGCCTGCGGGCGAGGCGGAATCGCCTCCGCCTCGGACGCACGGTTTCGCTGGCCGCCAGCAGCATGACCCCCCGGTCCTCCTCTAAAGGCGGGCGGACCGCTCCCCGACCGGCCGTCTCCCGCACGTCAGAAGCAACACCGGGAGAGGCGGGCTGTGCGATACCTCTTTCGACTCCGTGTCAGATCTCGCCGAACAGGATGATCTCGCCCTTGCCGTCGACGGCGAGGTCGCCGGCCGCGCGACGGGGCGTGGCGGAACAGAGCGGCCGCTCCAGCCAGGGCGCGGCCGGTCCGAGCCGGCGCGCGAGCAGCCTGAAGATCGTCAGCTCGGCGCGGCCGGTCTCGGCGAAGGTATCGGGCACGCCCGCGCTCGTCCTGGCGGCCACGATCGTACCACGCC
>DATIDB010000142.1:0-2413 GCA_035456545.1 Alphaproteobacteria bacterium
CCGAAGCCGACCTCGCCCGGGACCTCCGGCTGATCGTGCGCGAGCGCATCGCGGCTGGCGAGGACGATGTTCAGGTCAAGGCCTTCCTGGTGGAGCGCTACGGCGACTTCGTGCTGCTCGACCCCCCGGTCAAGCCGAAGACCTGGCTCTTGTGGTTCGGCCCGCCGGCGGTTCTGGCGATGGCGATGGCCGGCGCCGCGCTCTATCTGCGCCGGCGTCCGCGGCGCGCGGATGCGCCCCCCTTGGACGAGGCCGAGCGCGCCGAGCTGGAGCGCATCCTGGCGGCGGATGCGCGCGAGGAGCCGCGGCCGTGATCTTCTGGATCGTCGCCGCCACGTTGACCGGCCTCGTCACCGCCCTCCTGATTCCGCCGCTCATGGGCCGCACGCGCGCACGCTCGCAGGGCCGTTCGGAACTCGCCGTCTACCGCGCGCAGCTCGAGGAGCTGGCGCGCGACCGCGCGCGCGGCATCCTGGGCGAGACCGAGGCCGAGGCGCTGAGGCGCGAGGTCGAACGCCGCATGGTGCGGGCGGGGCGGGACGCACCGCCGCTGGAGCAATCGCCCTCCCCTCCGCGCCCGGCGGTTGCGCTTGCGGCTTCGCTGCTGATCCCGGCGGCGGCCCTTGCGCTCTATGCCTGGATCGGCCGTCCCGGACTGCCTTCGCAGCCGAAGGTGGCGGTTGCCGAGGCGCCGGCCGCCGCGGCCGATCCGCAGGCCGCGGAGGTCGCCTCGCTGGTGGCGCAGCTCGAGGCGCGCATGGCTGAGCGGCCGCAGGACCCGGTCGGTTGGCGCCTTCTCGGCCATGCCCAGGGAAGCCTGGGGCGGTGGGGAGAGAGCGCGCGTTCCTATGCGCGCGCGGTCGCGGCCGGCGGAGCGGACGGGGAGACCCTGTCCGGCTGGGCCGAGGCTTTGATCTTCGCCGCCGGCGGTGCGGTGACGCCGCCCGCCGAGGAGGTGCTGCGCCGCGCGCTGGCCGCCGATCCCGCGCAGCCGCGGGCGCGCTACTACCAGGGCCTGGCCCGGCTGCAGGCGGGCGATGCGCTGGGGGCGCTCGCGATCTGGCGGCCGCTCGTCGCCGAAGCGCCTGCCGACGCCCCTTGGACGGAGTTCCTCTCCGAGCGCATCGGGATGACCGAGCGTCTCCTGCCCTCGCCCGGGCCGAGCGCGGAGGAGGCCGCCGCCGAGGACCTTTCGCCCGAGGAGCGCGATGCCGCCATCCGCGCCATGGTGCAGCGGCTCGCCGACCGGCTGGAGAAGGAGCCCGGCGACATCGAGGGGTGGCTGCGGCTGGCGCATTCCTATGGCGTACTCGGGCAGCCGAAGGAGCGGCGTGCGGCGCTGGAGCGGGCCGCGACCCTGGCGCCCGAGCGCGCCGACATCCAGCTCGCCCTCGCCCGGGAGGAGGCGGGGACGGGGGCGGAAGACGCGGCCGCCAGACGATTGAAATCCTTGTTGGACCGGCTTCCCGCCGAGGCGCCCGAACGCGCCGCCGCCCAGGTCGAGCTGAACCGGCTCAAGGACAGGGACTAAGGCCTTGCGCTAAGAATCTGTTGGCAATGGCGCAACCGGGCGGCTAACGTCCTGAGCGTCGAGCAACGGCCACCAAAAAGCACCAAGAACATGGGGGAGGCGGCGCCCGCGCTCGTCATCGAGGATTTGCACAAGAGCTTCGGCGAGCTCGAAGTTCTCAAGGGCATCTCGATGACGGCCCATGACGGCGATGTCATAGCCATGATCGGCAGCAGCGGATCGGGCAAGAGCACGCTTCTGCGCTGCATCAACCTGCTCGAAACCCCCGATTCCGGCCGCGTCTACGTCAATGGCGAGCTGATCCGCATGCGCCCGACCCGGGGCGGCCATGCCGTGCCCGAGGATCGCCACCAGGTCGACCGCATCCGCTCGCGCCTCGGCATGGTGTTCCAGAGCTTCAATCTTTGGGCGCATATGACCGTGCTGGAGAACGTCATCGAGGCGCCGGTCCATGTGCTGGGCGTGCCCAAGCCCGCGGCTATAGAGCGCGCCAAGGCGATCCTGGAGAAGGTCGGCATCGCCGAGAAGCTGAACCATTACCCGGCGCATCTCTCGGGCGGGCAGCAGCAGCGCGCGGCGATCGCGCGCGCCCTCGCCATGGAGCCGAGGGTCATGCTCTTCGATGAGCCGACCTCCGCCCTGGATCCGGAGCTGGTCGGCGAGGTCCTGCGCGTCATCCGCCAGCTCGCGGAGGAGGGGCGCACCATGCTCCTCGTCACGCATGAGATGGGCTTCGCGCGCGAGGTGGCGAGTGAGATGATCTTCCTGCATCAGGGCCGGATCGAGGAGCAGGGCCCGCCGGCCCAGGTCTTCGGCAACCCGAAATCCGAGCGGTGCCGCCAGTTCCTGGCGAGTCACCTCTGAGGGAGGCGTCGCGCGCCC
>DATIDB010000143.1:0-15527 GCA_035456545.1 Alphaproteobacteria bacterium
CATGAGCCCGTCCTCGGCCGGGCCGATCCGCCAGGGCTGGCGGACCTTGCCCTTTTTCTCCCATTCGTAGAACCCATCGGTCGGCACCAGGCATCGCCGCTGCCGGACCGCCTCTCGGAAGGCGGGCTTCCGCTCCAGGGATTCGGCGCGCGCATTGATGCACCGCGCGCCCATCGAAAGATCCTTCGCCCAGAGCGGCACCAGGCCCCAGCGCATCTGGATGAGCTCGCGCCGGCCCTCCTTGTCGAGGCGCAGCACGGGCGCGTCCTGGGTCGGCGCGACATTATAGCGCGGCGGCAGGTTCAGAAGACCGCCGACGTCGAAAAAACGCCGCATCGCCTCGACGGGCGAGATCAGGAGATATCGCCCGCACATCCCGCGACAAAGCCTGACTGCGCCATGATCCTCATCTGAACCTCGCATGCGGACCGCCGAATTCGGGCTGGCCGCGTCTTTCTCCCCTCCCTATAGTCCTGCGCTCTCAAACGCCAGGAAGAGCCCGCCGTGCCGAACCTGACCGACGCCGAACTGGCTCACCTGTTGCCGCCCCTGCTCGACCTCGCGCGCGGGGCGGGCGCCGCCATCCTCACCCATTACCAACCCGGGATCGAAGTTCGCAGCAAGAGCGACGCCTCGCCGGTCACGGCCGCCGACGAGGAGGCGGAAACGATCATCCTAGCGGGGCTGCGCCGCCTCACGCCGGAAATCCCGGTGGTTTCCGAAGAGGCGTTCGCGCGCGGCGAGATCGCCTCCGCCGCTCCTCCGCGATTCTGGCTGGTGGATCCGCTCGATGGCACGAAGGAATTCCTCAAGCGCAACGGGGAGTTCACGGTCAACGTCGCCCTCATCGACGAAGGCAGGCCCCGGCTCGGGATCGTGACCGCCCCCGCCCTGTCGCTGGCCTATGCCGGAGCGGGACCGGGAAGCGCCGGGGAGTGGCGCGACGGCTCATACCGGCCGATCGCCGTCCGCACGCCCCCGGCCGACGGGCTCACCGTCGTCGCCAGCCGGTCGCATGGCGACGAGGAGGCGCTGGGCCGCTTCCTCGAGGGCCGCAGGGTGGCCGCGACGCGGCAGGCCGGCAGCTCGCTGAAATTCTGCCTCCTCGCGGCGGGCGAAGCCGATCTCTATCCGCGATTCGGCCGCACGATGGAGTGGGACACCGCCGCGGGCCACGCGGTGCTTGCCGCGGCGGGCGGGCGCGTGCGCACGCTGCGCGGCGAGGATCTGCTCTACGGCAAGCCCGGTTTCGAGAATCCACATTTCGTCGCGTCCGCGTAATGGCTTATGACGCGTCTTTCAAAAGTCGATCTAAGCAACCAGCGAAATGTTCGAAAGCAGCTTCGTACAGTTCGGCCTACGGTCGATAGTTTGCGAACAGTATTCGCCTCAACCAATACTTTTGGCGGATGAGGGAAGACTTGACACCGAGTCGCTCCGTGTTAGCATGAAAACGACGGTCTACGGGCGTGAGCCCCGACCGGAAAGAGCCGCCGCACTTCCCGTGCGGTGACTGATGGGGTCCGGGATATCCGGCGTGCGCCGGCCCGCGACACCCTGATCAAAGAGAACCAGGAGCCGCTCAGGCATGTCCGGCGGCTCCTTTGCTATGGGCGGCGCCTCCGTGCTATGCGCGGGGCCGATGATCGCGCCCGCACCTGCCCAGCGTGACCGGCCGAGGATCGAAGCCGCGACGATCGGCGCGACGGCCGAAGCCGCGCGGCTGATCCTTCAGGGCCGGCTGGTGGTGCTCCCGACCGAAACGGTTTACGGGCTTGCGGGCGATGCGGCGAACGACGCCGCGGTGGCCGCGCTCTTCGCGGCCAAGGACCGGCCGGAGTTCAACCCCCTGATCGTGCATGTCCCCGGCGGCGCCGCCGCCGACCGGCTGGGGATTCTGGATGCGCGGGCCGTCGGGCTGATCCGACGATTCTGGCCGGGACCGCTGACCCTGGTGACGCACCGCCGTCCGCGCGCTCCCCTCTCCCTTCTCGTCTCCGCGGGGCTCGACACGGTGGCCTTGCGCGCCCCCGCGCATCCCGTGGCGCAGGCCCTGCTGCGCTTCTGCGGCAGGCCGCTGGCCGCGCCCAGCGCCAACCGTTCGGGGCGCGTCAGCCCCACCACGGCGGCGCATGTTGCAGAGTCCCTCGGCGGGGCGGTCGATCTGATCCTCGACGCGGGTCCCTGCCGCATCGGCCTTGAATCCACGGTGGTCGACTTGACCCGCTCCGCCGCGCGCCTGCTGCGCCCCGGCGCGATCACGCTGGAGGAGCTGGAGGCGGAGCTCGGCTCAGTGGAGATTCCGGCGGAGGTCGGTGGCGCCGAGGCCCGCCCGGCCTCGCCCGGGCAGCTCCCGAGCCATTACGCGCCGCGCCTCCCGCTGCGGCTCGAAGCGACCTCTGTCGCGGCCGACGAGGCGCTGCTGGCATTCGGCCCCACTCCTCCGGCGGGAGCGCTGGTCACGCTCAATCTGAGCCCGCGCGGCGATCTGACCGAAGCGGCGGCGCATCTCTTCGCCCATCTGCACGCGCTCGATCGCAGCGGCGCGCGCGCCATCGCCGCGATGCCCGTCCCCGAGCACGGCCTCGGCCGCGCCATCAACGACAGGCTTCGGCGCGCCGCCGCGCCCCGCTAACATCGGACATGGCCAAGACGCGTCCGCCGAGCGCCGCGCTGCTCGACAGATTGAAAGCCAGGGTGGGGCCCGCCGGCTTTCTAGAGGAGGAGCGCGACCTCGCGCCCTATCTCACCGACTGGCGGGGGCTCTATCGCGGCCGCACGCCGCTCGTGCTGCGGCCGGGCAGCACTGAGGAAGCCGCCGAGATCGTGCGGCTCTGCGCCGAGGCGCGAGTCGCGATCGTGCCGCAGGGCGGCAACACCGGCCTCGTCGGCGGCTCGGTTCCCGACGCGGGCGGAGAGCAGATCCTCGTATCGATGTCGCGCCTCAACCGCATCCGCGCCCTCGATGCCGAGGATTTCACCATGACCGCGGAGGCGGGTTGCGTGCTGGCCGATGCGCAGCAGGCGGCGGCGGCGGCGGACCGTCTCTTTCCGCTCAGCCTCGGCGCGGAAGGACGGTGCCAGATCGGCGGGGTGATCTCGACCAATGCCGGAGGGATCGCCGTGCTTCGCTACGGCTCGATGCGCGCGCTGGTGCTCGGCCTCGAGGCGGTGCTTGCGGATGGAAGCGTCTGGAACGGGTTGCGGCGCCTGCGCAAGGACAATACGGGCTACGACCTGAAGCAGCTCTTCATCGGGGCGGAGGGAACGCTGGGGCTGGTCACGGCGGCGGTCCTGAAGCTGTTCCCGCGGCCGAGCGAGACGGTCACGGGGCTCGTCGCGGCGCCGAACGCCGCGGCGGCGGTCTCGCTCCTGGCCCGGTTGCGCGCGGCGAGCGACGATCGGGTGACCAGCTTCGAGCTGATGTCGCGGGCCTCGATCGACCTGGCCGTCGCCTTCGTTCCGGAAACCGCCGATCCGATGCCGCAGGCGCCGGCCTGCGTGCTCATCGAGTTGTCCTCCGGCAGCAGCGGCGCCGGGCTGCGCGAGATTGTGGAAGCGGCCCTCGCCGATGCGATCGATGCCGGACTGGCCCTCGACGCGGTCCTCGCCGCCAGCGAGGCGCAGGCCCGGCGCCTCTGGCGCCTGCGCGAGGCGGTGCCGGAGGCGCAGCGTCTTTCCGGCCCCTCCGTCAAGCACGACATCTCCGCGCCCGTCTCCGCCGTGCCGGAGCTGCTCGCCCGCGCGGGCGAGGCGGTGGAGAAGGTGCTGCCCGGCACGCGCCCGATGCCCTTCGGCCATGTCGGGGACGGGAACATCCATTACAACCTGCTTGCGCCCGTCGGGATGTCGGACGAGGCGTTCCTGGCAAAGTCCGGCGATCTGACCCGCGCGGTCCACGACGTCGTCGCCGCCATCGGCGGCTCGATCAGCGCCGAGCACGGGCTCGGCCAGCTCCGCCGCGCGGAGGCGCTGCACTACAAGAGCGCGGTCGAGATCGACCTCATGCGGCGGGTCAAGGCGGCGCTGGACCCGCTCGGGATCATGAATCCGGGCAAGGTGATCTGACGGCGAGGACGTTGCGCGGACGGGCGGCTATAGTGAGCGCGTCCGAACCGAAAGAGGACGGGCAATGGCGGGCAAGACCAGGCTTTTGCTGCTCGGCGCGGGGAAAATAGGCGGGGCGATCGTCGAGTACCTCGTCGGAAGCGGCGATTATGCGGTCACCGTGGCCGACCAGGACGAGGCGGCGCTGGCGCTCATGCGCGAGGATGCCGGCCGCATGGCGGTCGACGTGACCGATCGCGCGGCGCTCAAAAAGGCCGTCTCGGGCATGGACATGGTCCTGAGCGCCCTGCCCTACTATCTCAACATCGCGGTGGCTGAGGCCGCCCGCGCTGCCGGCGCCCACTACTTCGACCTCACCGAGGACGTCGAGACCACCCGTGCGGTCAGGCGCATCGCGGAGGGTGCGGACTGCGCCTTCGTGCCGCAATGCGGGCTCGCGCCGGGATTCATCTCGATCGTCGCCTACGACCTCGCCAAGACCTTCGAGAGCCTGCGCACGGTGCATATGCGCGTCGGCGCGCTGCCGCAGTTCCCGACCAACGCCCTCAAATACAACCTCACCTGGTCCACCGACGGCCTCATCAACGAGTACTGCAATCCTTGCGAGGCGATCCACCAGTCGGAGCGCCGCGAGGTGCTGCCGCTCGAAGGGCTCGAGCATTTTTCGCTCGACGGCATCGGCTATGAGGCCTTCAACACCTCCGGCGGGCTCGGCACGCTCTGCGACACGCTCCAGGGCCGGGTCGAGACGCTGAACTACAAGACCGTCCGTTATCCCGGCCATCGCGACCTGATCAAGCTGCTGGTCGAGGATCTGCGCCTCGGCCAGCGCCGGCACATCCTCAAGGACGTGCTCGAGGCGTCCGTGCCGATGACCAAACAGGACGTTGTGCTGATCTTCGTGACCGTCAGCGGCATGCGCGACGGACGCCTGACGCAGGAAAGCTACGCCAAGAAGATCTACAACGGGCGCATCGGCGAGAGCGAGCAATCGGCGATCCAGATCACCACCGCCGCCGGCATCTGCGCCATGGTTGATCTGATGCGCTCCGGGCGGCTCCCCGCCAAGGGCTTCGTCCGCCAGGAGGACGCGGCCCTCCCCGACTTCCTCGCCAACCGCTTCGGCCGGGCATACGCGTAAGGCCAGAGGACAGATGCCAGATGCCAGATGACAGACGGCTGCCTGGCGTCTATGAGAATTCTGGCATCTGGCATCTGACCTCTGGCATCTGAATGTATCTCCCTCCCCTTCGCGAGATCCGCTTCGCCCTGGAGCATGTGGCCGGGCTTGGCCGGCTGCGGGAAGCCGGCGCGGAAGAGGCGCTGGCGCCCGAACTCCTCGATGCGGTGTTCGAGGCCGCCGGAGCGCTGTCCGCCGAGGTCCTGGCGCCCCTGCAGCGGATCGGCGACATCGAAGGGTGCCGGCTGGAGAACGGGGTCGTGACGACGCCCTCGGGCTGGCGCGAAGCCTATCGCCAGTTCGCGGAGGGCGGCTGGACCGGACTGCCCTTTCCGGCCTCCGTCGGAGGGCAGGACCTGCCCTGGGCGGTCTCGAGCGCGGTGCAGGAGATCTGGCATGGCGGCAACACCGCCTTCGCGCTCTGCACGCTCTTGAACCAGGGCGCGGTGGAGCTGCTGCTGCAGCACGCCGAGCCCGCCCTTCGGGATCGCTACCTGCCCAAGCTCGTCAGCGGCGCCTGGACCGGCACGATGAATCTGACGGAGCCTCAGGCGGGCTCGGACCTCGGCGCCATCCGCAGCCGCGCCTGGCGCGAGGGCCAGGCGTGGCGCATCCAGGGTCAAAAGCTCTTCATCACCTATGGCGAGCATGATCTGACCGAGAACATCGTGCATCTGGTGCTTGCGCGCACGCCGGGCGCGCCGCCCGGCACGCGCGGGCTCTCGCTCTTCCTCGTCCCGAAATTCCTGCCCAAGCCGGACGGATCGCCCGGCATGCGCAACGACCTGCGCTGCGTGTCGCTGGAGGAGAAGCTCGGCATCCATGCGAGCCCGACCTGCCTCATGGCCTATGGCGATGGCGGCGGGGCGACCGGCTTCCTCGTCGGCCGAGAAGGCGGCGGGATCGAAGCCATGTTCACCATGATGAACAATGCCCGCCTCGGCATCGGCGTGCAGGGCCTCGGGATCGCCGAACGGGCCTCTCAGATGGCGGCCGCCTACGCCGCCGGCCGCATCCAGGGCCGCGAGCTGGGCGGGAGCTCGCAGGAGCCGGTCGCGATCGCCCGCCATCCCGACGTCGGCCGGATGCTGCTGACGATGCGGCTGCGCATCGAGGCGATGCGCCCGCTTGCGCTCACGGCCGCGCTGGCGCTCGACCTCGCGCGGCGACACCCCGATCCCGAGACGCGCAAGGTGGAGCAGGCGCGCGCCGACCTCCTGACGCCCGTGGTGAAGGCCTGGTGCACAGACAGCGCCGTGGAGATCGCCTCGACCGCGATCCAGGTCCATGGCGGCATGGGCTATATCGAGGAGACCGGCATCGCGCAGCTCTACCGGGATGCGCGCATCGCGCCGATCTACGAGGGCACGAACGGCATCCAGGCCAACGATCTCGTATTCCGCAAGCTCGGCCGCGACGGCGGGGCGGCGGCGCGAGGCTTCATCGCGTCGTTGCGGGGGGCCGCCAACGACACCGAGGACGCGGGTCTCCCCGATCTCCGCCGACGGATCGACGACGGCCTCGCGGCTCTGGAGGGCGCGACAGGGTGGATGGTCGAGGCGCTCGGCCGCGAGCCGCGCGAGGCCGCCGCCCTCTCCGCGATCTATCTGAAGCTGTTTGCAACCGTTGCAGGCGGCGCGCTGCTCGGCCGCGGAGCGGCCGCCGCCCGCCGCCTCGCGGAGGACGACGGCGCCGATCGCGCGTTTCTGCAGGCCCGCATCGCCTCGGCCGAGGCCTATGCCGCGCTGATCCTGCCGGAAGCGGGCGCGCTTGCCGCGACGATCGGCGGCCCCGCCGCCCGAGCGGTGCTGGAGCAAACAGAGGCCGCGCCGCCCCCCTAGAGGATCAATACGGTCGCCCGTCCTTGTGGGTGAAACGCCAGCGCCCCTCCAAGTCCAACGCCGCAGCGAGATCGTCGGCGGTGTAATGGGCGCGCTCGCCCGGGCTGCGGTCGCCGATCTCCAGATAGAGCGCGGGCTTGTCGGTGCGGTTGACGAGATGGTGCCCGCAGGCGCGCCCCGCCGGGAAACCCGCGGCCATCCCGGGCCCGAGCGCCTCCTCGCCCAGATCGGTCACCAGCACCAGCTCGCCCTCGAGCACATAGACGAACTCGTCCTGCTTCTCGTGCCAATGGCGGAGCGCCGAGGCCGCGCCCGGCTCGAGGCGGGTCAGGTTGACGCCGAAATTCCTGAGGCCCGCGGCATCGCCGAGCGCGCGCTTCTCGCGCCCCGCCACGACTTTCCGGAAGGGCTCGGGATAATTGGTGGTACGCCGCGGCGCAACCGCCTGGGGATCGATGGCGAACCCGGAGACCCCTTTCGTTTCAGGCATTCCTCCCTCCCGCCCGCTGCTCAGGACTGAGGCACCGCGACGGTCAGGCGCAGGGTCTGCGCATCGGGCTCGGCCGTGATCAGCTCGCCGCCCGCGCGGATGGCGATCAGGGCCGTGAAATAGGCTTGCACCGTCCGGGGAGTAAGCGCCTGCGGATCGGCCGCATCGCTGATCGCCGAGCGGAGTTCCTCGCTCACCCGCACATCGCCCTCGGCCGTGACCGCGGCGGCGGTCCAGCCGTCCGAGCCCTGCATCGCCACGCCGATTCTTCCCCCACGGGGCAGGCAATCGGCCGCGACGAGCACCATATTGAGGATGAGCTTGCCGAGCCCGGACGGGAGGGGGTCTTCCGCGCTGCCGGGCCAGTCGAGCTTGTGGCGGCTGCCGCTGAGGAAGCCTTCGGCGAGATCGCGCACCTCGGCCAGGCGGCTGCCGCTGAAGCTTCCGCCAAGCCCGAAGGCGATGCGGTAGAATTGCAGGAGGCGCGAGGCTTGTCGTGCGCTGCGCCCGGCGAGATCGAGCGCGTCGGCGGCGATCTTGCCGCCTTCCTCCTCGATCAGCTCGATGCCGTTGGTGACGGCGCCGATCGGGCTGATGAGGTCGTGGCACATGCGCGAGGCCAGGAGCTCGGCGACGCGCAGATCGATGGGTAGGGCGGTGCTTGGCGTTTCGGTCACGGATCAGAGAGTAATGCATCCCCACCCAAGAGCGACAGGGGCCGCGTGGCGCGGCATAGGGCCGCCACGCCCCTGCCGTTCCTGGACCTTGGGCCGGGGGAAAGCTATGGTGCGCCGGCGCGTGAGCCGGATTTTGAATGGGGCTGCGACCGGGCGGCCTTGCCCCCCATGCGAGACCGATCGAGGATGACCAGACGTCCGGCGCTTTTGGCCGCGGTGATGCTGCTGGCGGTCGCGATCGCGGCGGGCCTGGCCTGGCGATATTCGGGCTGGAGCTGGCCGGCCCGCGCCTCCACCGGGCAGGCCCAGACGACCCCCGCCGCCGGCGCCGAGCGGGTGGTTTCGGTCGAGGGCGTCGAGGTGACGGTCGAGCCGATCACCAGCGAGATCCGCGTCGTCGGCACCCTGCGCTCGAACGAATCGGTGGTGATCCGCCCCGAAGTCGCCGGGCGCGTCGCCGAAATCTTGTTCGATGAAGGGCAGCGGGTGAGCGAAGGCACTCCGCTCCTCAAGCTCGACACCGCCATCGCCGCGGCCGAGCTCGACCAGGCTGAGGCCGCGCTGGCGCTCTCGCTGGCCAATCACAAGCGCGCCGTCGAGCTCTTCGAGCGCAAGGCCGCCAGCGCCGCCAACCGCGATCAGACGCTCGCCGCCTTGCGCGCCGACCAGGCCAATCTCGAGCTTGCGCGCGCGCGGCTGGACAAGCTGACCCTGAAGGCGCCGTTCGACGGCATCCTCGGCCTGCGCAAGGTCAGCATGGGCGACTACCTCACCGAAGGGCAGGACATCGTCAATATCGAGGACATCGATACGCTCAAGGTCGATTTCCGCATCCCCGAGCGCTTTCTGGGCAGCCTCGCCCCAGGGCAGAGGATAACCGTCGTCGCTGACGCCTTTCCAGGCCGGAGCTTCGTCGGAGAGGTCTACGCCATCGACCCGCTGGTGGATGAGAACGGCCGCGCCGTTGCGCTGCGGGCCCGCCTGGCCAATGAGGAGGGCGCGCTGCGGCCGGGGCTGTTCGCATCGGTCGCCCTGCGCGTGGGCCAGAGGGAGAACGCCGTTCTGGTCCCCGAGCAGGCGCTGGTCCCGCGCGGAACTCAGCAATATGTCTACAAGGTCGCCGAGGGCCGGGCGACGCTGACGCCCGTGGTCACCGGAGCCCGGCGCAACGCCATGGTGGAGATCGTGAAGGGACTTGCCCCCGGCGATACCGTGGTCACGGCCGGGCAGATGAGGCTGCGCGACGGCGCGACGGTCTCGGTCCAGCCGCCGCCTCCGGAAACCTGAGGGGGCGCGCTTAGGACATGCGTCTGCCGGAACTCTGCATCCGCCGGCCGGTCTTCGCCACTGTGCTGAGCCTCGTCATCGTGCTTTTGGGGCTCATCTCCTATCAGCGGCTGCCGGTGCGCGAGTATCCGGCCATCGACGAGCCCTTGGTGACGGTCACCACCATTTATCCCGGGGCCGGGGCCGAGATCGTCGAGAGCCAGGTCAGCCGACCGTTGGAGGAGAGCCTCGCCGGGATCGAGGGGATAGACATCCTCACCTCGATCAGCCGGGCCGAGCGCAGCCAGATCACCGTGCGCTTCAAGCTCACCCGCGATCCGGACGCCGCGGCCTCCGACGTGCGCGACCGCGTCGCGCGGGTGCGCCGGCAGCTCCCGGACGAGATCGACGAGCCGTCGGTCGCCAAGGTCGAGGCCGACGCGCAGCCGATCATCTATCTCGCTTTCTCCTCCGACCGGCACACGCCGCTCGAGGTCAGCGATTTCGCCGACCGGTACGTGAAGGATCAGCTTCAGACTCTCCCCGGGGTCGCCGATGTCAGCATCTTCGGCGAACGCCGCTATGCGATGCGCATCTGGCTCGACCGCGTGAAGCTGGCGGCCTACCGGATCACGCCGCAGGATATCGAGGACGCGCTCAGGGAGCAGAATGTCGAGATCCCCGCCGGCCGCATCGAGAGCAGCCAGCGCGAATTCACGGTCTTGAGCGAGACCGACCTGCGCACGCCCGAGCAGTTCGATCAGCTCATCCTGAGGGAGAGCGAGGGATATCTCGTGCGCCTCTCCGATGTGGCGCGCACCGAGATCGCGGCGGAGGACGAGCGGCGGATCGCGCGCTTCAACGGCCGCAGCGCGGTCGGCCTCGGCGTGATCAAGCAGGCGACCGCCAACCCGCTGGAGGTCTCAAGGGAGCTTCGCGCGGCGCTGCCGCGCATCCAGGCGGGGCTGCCCGAAGGGCTGGAGGTCGAGATCGCCTACGACTCCTCGATCTTCATCGACGCCTCGATCAAAGCGGTGTTCACCACCATCGGCGAGGCGGTGCTGCTGGTCGTCGGCGTGATCTTCCTCTTCCTGCGCTCGTTCCGGGCCACGCTGGTGCCGCTGGTGACCATACCGGTCTCGCTGGTCGGCGCGGCCGCCCTCATCTACGCCTTCGGCTTCTCGCTCAACACCCTGACGCTGCTCGCCATGGTGCTGGCGATCGGCCTGGTCGTCGACGACGCCATCGTCATGCTGGAGAACATCTACCGGCACGTCGAAGCCGGGATGCGGCCGATCGCGGCGGCGATCAAGGGCTCGCGCGAGATCGCCTTCGCGGTCGTGGCCATGACCATCACGCTGGCCGCCGTCTACGCGCCGATCGGATTCCTGACCGGGCGGACGGGGCGGCTCTTCGTGGAATTCGCCCTGGCGCTCGCCGGCGCCGTGCTCGTCTCCGGCTTCGTCGCGCTGACGCTCTCGCCGATGATGGCCTCGCGCCTGTTGCGGAGGCATGAGCGGCACGGGCGCCTCTACCAGGTTTCGGAGCGGGCGCTGATCGGCCTCACCCGCGGCTACCGCCGGGCGCTCGCCGGGGCGCTGAACGCGCGCTGGCTGGTGATCCTGATCGCGGTCGCGGTGGCGGGCGCGAGCTGGTGGCTCTTCTCCCAGATCAAATCCGAGCTGGCCCCGATCGAGGATCGCGGCACGATCGTCGGGATCATCAATGGGCCCGAGGGCGCCACCATCGGCTACACCGATTCCTACGCCCGCCGGATCGAGCCGCTTTACAAGGCGATCCCCGAGATCACCCGCTATTACATCGTCACCGGGTTTCCCACGGTGTCGAACGGCATTTCCTATGCGCGCTTGAAGCCTTGGGAGGAGCGCACGCGCTCGCAGCAGGAGATCGTCGCCGAGCTGCAGCCCAAGATGTTCGCCGCCGCTCCCGGGGTTCAGGCCTTTCCGGTGAATCCGGCCTCGCTCGGACAAAGCCCCCGCTCCAAGCCGGTCGAGTTCATCATCCTCACCTCCTCGCCCTATTCCGAGCTGCAGACCATGGCCGACGCCCTGATGGACGAGGCGCGGAACAATCCGAACCTCCTCAATCTCGACATCGACCTGAAGCTCGAGAAACCGGAGCTGCGCGTAACGGTGGACCGCGACAAGGCGGCGGATATCGGCACCGACGTCGCCACCATCGGCCGCACCCTTGAGACCATGCTGGGCGGGCGGCAGGTCACGCGTTTCAAGCGGGAGGGGCAGCAATACGACGTCCTCGTGCAGGTCGAGGACCAGGACCGCCGCACGCCGGACGACTTGAGCGAGATCTACGTGCGCGGCAGAGAGGGCGAGATGGTGCAGCTCTCCAATCTCGTCCGTGTCGAGGAAGCCGTGGCGCCGCGCGAGCTGAATCATTTCCAGCAGCTTCGGTCCGCAACGATCTCGGCGAGCCTCGCGCCGGGCTATACGGTGGGCGAGGCGCTCGCCTATCTCGACGCCGCCGCCGCGCGCATCCTTCCCGAAACGGCGCAGGTCGATTATTCCGGCCAGTCGCGCGAGTTCCGAACCTCCAGCGCCGATCTCTACTTCACCTTCCTCTTGGCGCTGGTCTTCATCTATCTGGTCCTGGCCGCGCAGTTCGAGAGCTTCATCGACCCGTTCATCATCATGCTGACGGTGCCCCTGTCGATGACCGGCGCGTTGGCCGCGCTGAAATTCTCCGGCGGCACGCTCAACGTCTACAGCCAGATCGGGCTGGTGACGCTGGTCGGCCTCATCACCAAGCACGGGATATTGCTGGTCGAGTTCTCCAACCAGCTCCGCCGGCGCGGCATGGAGATGCGCGAGGCGGTGATCGAGGCGGCGACCCTGCGCCTTCGCCCCATCCTGATGACCACCGGCGCGATGGTGCTGGGCGCGGTGCCGCTGGCGCTGGCGCATGGCGCGGGCGCCGAAAGCCGCCAGCAGATCGGCTGGGTCATCGTCGGGGGGCTGCTCCTCGGGACCCTCCTGACCCTGTTCGTCATCCCTGCGGCCTATACCCTCCTCGCCCGCGGCGGCCATGCGCCTCTCGAGGCCGAGGAGCTGGCGGAAGGCGCCGCCAGCCCCGCAGCCGGAGAATAAAGAAACCATTCAACAGCATTCTTCTTGCTTAACATTAGACAAATCATTACAAACGCGGATCCTCTCAAACGGAGCTCCGCCATGAAACTCATTCCCGATCAGCCCGTCCCGGCCCTCGCCGTCGATATGCTCGACGGCAAGCGCTTCGACATCGCCAAGCAGGCGCCGAAGAACTTCACCCAGGTCGTGTTCTATCGCGGCCTGCACTGCCTCGTCTGCAAGAGCTATTTGAAGTCGATCGATGCGCGATTGGGCGAGTTCGAGGGACACGGCGTCGAGACCATTGCGATCTCGATGGATGGCCGCGACCGCGCCGAGAGCGCAGTCAAAGATTGGGAGTTGAAGCGGCTGACCATCGGCTACGGCTTGCCGGAGGCGACCGCCCGCGCCTGGGGCCTCTATCTCTCCAGATCGATCATGCCTCAGGAAGCGAACAAGCTGTTCAGCGAGCCCGGCCTCTTCCTGGTGCGGCCGGACCGACGGCTCTACTTCGCCGCCGTGCAATCGATGCCGTTCGGACGTCCGACCGTGGATGACATGCTGTTCGGACTGGGCGCGGTGCTGGCCCGGAACTTCCCGGCGCGCGGCACGGCGTGACACAATCGCCGCCGATGGCGGCGATTGAGATCCATCCGGCAACGCCGGAGCGCTGGCCCGACCTGGAGCGGCTGTTCGGCCCCAATGGCGCCAACAGCGGCTGCTGGTGCATGTGGTGGCGCCTGAAGCGCTCCGACTGGGACCAAGCGCGCGGCGCCGGCGCGAAGACCATGCTGAAACGCCTGGTCAAGCGCGGCGCGCCGCCACCGGGCCTGCTCGCCTATGCGCAAGGCGAATGCGTCGGCTGGTGCGCGCTCGCCCCGCGCGCGGAATATCCGGTGCTCGACCGCTCGCGCAATCTCGCGCCGGTCGATGATGAGCCGGTCTGGTCGATCACCTGCTTTTTCATCAAGCGCGGCTGGCGGCGCAAGGGCATCACCCGGGCGCTCATCCGGGGCGCCATCGACGCCGCGCGAGAGGCCGGCGCGCCGGTTCTCGAGGCCTATCCCTGGGACCCGCATGGGGAGAAGTCGTCGGGCACGGTCTTCACCGGCCTCGCCTCGACCTTCGAGCGGCTCGGATTTCGCGAGGTCGCCCGCCGCGCCCCGCAACGGCCGATCCTACGCCTCGCCCTCAATCGTGGAGGTTCAAGAGCCGCTCGGCCTCATCCAAATCCTCGGGCCGATTGAGGTTGAAGAACGGGTCGACAGGCTCGGTCGGGAATTCCACCGTGGCGAGGCGGTGGTCGCGCGTGAAGTCCTCGACCTTGCGGATGCCGCGAGCCAGCGCGGCGCGCAGCGCCTCGCGCAAGGACATCGCCCACAGCGCCGCAACCGGATGCGACCGCCCGCCGCTCGCGGCGACCACCACCTCGGCGCGCGCGCTGGCGGCCACGAGGCGCTCCGCCAAATCCTTTGGCAGAAACGGCGCGTCGGTCGGCGCCGAGAGGAGCCAGCGGCACTCGGACGCGGCCCGCGCCGCCCAGTCCAGACCCGCCAGCACGCCTGCGAGCGGCCCAGCGAATCCTTCCACCGTGTCGGCCACGACCGGCAGCCCGTATTCCGCGAAGCGCGCGGGATCGCCATTGGCGTTGAGCGCGAGCGCCGCGACCTGCGGGCGCACGCGATCGATCACATGCGCAAGGACGGGGCGTCCACTCAGCGGCTTGAGAGTCTTGTCTCCGCCGCCCATGCGCCGCGAGAGCCCGCCCGCGAGCAGCACGCCCGCGACCCGCGCGGCGTCACTCGCCATCGTCGCTCAGGGAGGATTTGCGGGCGTGGCGCGGAGATTCCTCCGCAGCCGCCTTCGGGTCGGCGTCGAAGAGGAGGCGGCGCTCGCCCGAGAGCGCGACGAAGCGCTTGCCCTTCGCGCGGCCGATCAGCGTCAGGTCCGCCTTGCGCGCGAGCTCGACGCCCCAGGCCGTGAAACCCGAGCGCGAGATCAGAATCGGGATCCCCATCTGAACGGTCTTGATCACCATTTCGCTGGTGAGGCGCCCGGTCGTGTAGAAGAGCTTATCCGCCGCCGAGATGCCCTGGAGGCGCATATACCCCGCGATCTTGTCGATCGCGTTGTGGCGGCCGACATCCTCCATATAGACGAGCGGCCGGTCCTCTTCGCAGAGGCAGCAGCCGTGGATCGCGCCCGCCGCGAGATAGAGGCTCGGCGTGAGGTTGATCTGCTTGCTGAGGGAATAGATCCAGGAGGTCTTCAGCACCGCGTCCTTCGGCAGCTCGACTTCGTCGAACCGCTCCATCAGGTCGCCGAAGACGGTGCCTTGCGCGCAGCCTGAGGTGAGCGTCTTCTTCTTCAGCTTCCGCTCGAAATTCGTAGCGCGCGCGGTGCGCACCACCACCGTCTCCAGCTCCTCGTCGTAATCGATGCCGACGATGCGGTCGTCAGCGGCGAGCATGTTCTGGTTGATGAGATAGCCGACCGCCAGGTAGTCGGGATAGTCGCCGATCGTCATCATGGTGACGATCTCCTGCCCGTTCAGGAACAGGGTCAGCGGACGCTCGACGACGACCGCCGTCTCGACCGGCTTGCCCTCCTGGTCGAGGCCCGACATGCGCCGGGTGAGGCGCGGGTCCTCCGGCTGGGGGCGCAGCAGATAGGAGGCCGGCGGGGCATCGTTCATGTCAGGAATATGAGAGCCGCGTCGAGCCCGCGCAAGCTGACCCTCCCGGAGGCCGCTTGCCGCCCGGGCCTAGGGCCAGCGAGAATGCGCCGGCAATGACGCTCAGCCCCACCCCGATGCCCGACGCCCCGGCCGAACCCAGCGGCATCCTTCCTTTGCGCCTGGAGGGCGTCTCCTATTCGGCGAGCGGCAAGGAACTGATCGAG
>DATIDB010000144.1:0-6984 GCA_035456545.1 Alphaproteobacteria bacterium
GTGCCGAGCACGGCCGCGACCCTGGACGAGATCATCGCCGAGCTGAAGGCCACCCGCACGCCCGAGCGCGCGGGCCGCGCCATGGACCACGAGACCGAGGACGCCTTCGAGCGCCTGCGCGCGGACGGGTATATGTGATGGCCCGGGTCGTCTCGATACCGAGCACGGCTTCTCAGGGCGCGGGCTCAACGCTCCGCGAGCAGCTCCGCACCGTCATCGTCGGCCATGTCGATCACGGCAAGTCCTCGCTGGTCGGCCGCCTGTTCCACGACACGGGCTCGCTTCCCGAGGGCAAGTACGAGGCGATCCAGGCCATGTGCGAGCGGCGCGGCATGCCGTTCGAATGGGCCTTCCTGATGGACTCCTTCCAGTCGGAGCGGGACCAGGGCATCACCATCGACACCGCCCAGATCTGGTTCAAGACGCCCAAGCGCGATTACGTCATCATCGATGCGCCGGGCCACCGCGAATTCATCAAGAACATGATCACCGGCGCCGCCAGCGCCGACGCCGCGCTGCTCCTCATCGACGCCGGGCACGGGGTGCAGCAGCAATCGCGCTTCCACGGCTATCTGCTGCACCTCCTCGGCATCCGCCAGATCGCGGTCCTGGTCAACAAGATGGACCTGGTCGGCTGGTCGCAGGCCCGATTCGACGAGATCCAGGGAACCTACAGCGCCTATCTCGCCGGGATCGGCGTCACCGCCGATCACTTCATTCCGATCTCCGCGCGCGAGGGCGCGACCATCGCCCAGCGCCACCCGGCGCTGTCCTGGTATGAGGGGCCGACGGTGCTGGAGGCGCTGGATGAGTTCCGGCCCTCCTTGCGCGCCGCCGAGCTGCCGCTGCGCCTGCCCATCCAGGACATCTACAAGTTCGACGAGCGCCGCATTCTGGTCGGCCGGATCGAGAGCGGGCGCTTGAGGGTGGGCGACCGACTGCTCTTCTCGCCCTCCAACAAGACCGCGACGGTCGCGAGCATCGAGGGCTGGAGCCAGCCGCCGATCCTGGAGGCGCATGCCGGCCAGTCGGTCGGCATCACCCTCGATGATCAGCTCTTCGTCGAGCGCGGCGAGCTGATCAGCCATATCGACAATCCGCCGGTCGAAACCAACGTTTTCCGCGGCCGCCTGTTCTGGTTGGGCCGCACGCCCTTGAAGGCGGGGGCGCAATACCGTCTGAAGCTCGCCACGCGCGATCTGCCGGTCACGGTCCAGCGGATCGAGCGCGTGATCGATGCGGATTCCCTCTCCATGCTCGATGGGCAGGAAGTGCCGCGGCACGGCATCGGCGAGGCGATCTTGCGCACGCGGGGGATGCTGGCCCTGGACGAGGCGGCGCGGCTTGCCCGCACCGGGCGCTTCGCGCTGTCCGACGGTCAGAACATCCTGGCCGGCGGCCTCATCGACATGCACGGCTATCCGGACCAGCGCCAGCTCGTCACCGTGCGCGCCACGAACATCCATCTCGAGGCGCATCGCGTCACCGAGGCAATGCGCTCGGCGCGGCATGGCCATGCCGGCGGCGTGCTGTGGTTCACCGGCCTGTCGGGCGCGGGCAAGTCCACCATCGCCATGGAAGTGGAGCGCCGGCTCTTCAGCAAGGGCTACCAGGTCTATGTGCTGGACGGCGACAACGTCCGCCACGGCCTCAACGCCAATCTCGGTTTCTCGCCTGAGGACCGCGCCGAGAACATCCGCAGGGTCGGCGAAGTGGCCGCCCTCTTCGCCGATGCGGGGCTCATCGTCATCACGGCGTTCATCTCTCCCTATCGCGCGGACCGTCAGCGGGCACGCGGCGCCGCCGGCGACAGCTTCAACGAGATCTACATCCGCGCCGACCTCGCGACCTGCGAGAGCCGGGATCCCAAGGGCCTCTATAAGAAGGCGAGGCGGGGCGAGATCGCGGATTTCACCGGGATCACCGCGCCTTACGAGGAGCCCGAGAACGCCGAGCTGGTGGTCGACACGACGCGCGAGAGCATCGAGCAGAGTGTTCAGGCCATCGTCGATTTCGTGGAACGCCGTTTCGCCCATCAGGGCGGCTGATCGCTGACCCCCCAACGGGTCGGAACTTTCAGTTGCGCGACTCGGACCTCTCCGTTACCTTTGTGCAGTAATTTTGTTACTCGACCGTTGAATGGCTGGGGCGGATCGGCGGTCGCGACACGGGGTTTCCCGCACGGAACGGCGCACAAAGGGGGTAGCGCCGGCCATGAAAGCGGCCAGGGAAGCGCCGCCTTAACCCTGCCGGTCGTCTAATTCCCCAGCAAGGCGCGAAGCGCTGAAACCGGCCAATCAAGAGCCGGCGAGGGGAGGGGGGCATGGGGGCCAACAGGACGTTCCGTCTGCGGGATCGGCTGCGGCGCGCCTTTCGCCGGCGCGAAATCTTCCTGCGCGGAGAGGACCGTATTCGCTACATCGCGATCTCGCCAGCGGTGCAGGTTGCCGCCGCGCTCCTCGCGCTGACGATGGTTCTTCTCACCGCCTTCGGCCTGCTGGGCACGGCGCTTTACCGGGACGCCGCGAGCAGCCGCGAGGATGTTCTCGCCGAGCTGCGCGCCGAGTATTGGACATTGCTGCAAACCCTCGACGCCCTGTCCGAAAGTGTCGCCGACGCCGAGGCGAACCGGGCCGGCACGTCGGGGGCGCTGGTCCGCAACATGGTTCGCAAGGAAATGGACCGGTTCCGCGGCCTGTTTCCCGAAGGGGCGGGGTCGGGCGGCGATCCGCTCGCGGACAGGCTCACGCGTCATTCGGTGCCGGACGGGCTGCTGCTGGCCGATGCCCATTCCAGGCTGCTGGCGCGCGCCCAGGAGGCGGAGCGGGAGGTGGCCCGGCTGATCGCCCGCGAGGAGCAGCTCATCGACGACCTCGCGGACGCCAGCGGCATGGTCTCGGCGAGCGAGAGCGAGCGGATCGAGCTTGCCGAGACCGTGGACGCGATGAGCGTGCGGATCGGAACCCTGGAGACGCAGCTTGCGGCCGCCGAGGAGCGGTCCGGCGGTCTCTCGGCCACCCTGCTGGCGACGCGCTTCGAGCTCGAGCGCGAGCTCGACCGACGCCTTGCCGCCGAAACCGAACGCAAGACATTCGCCGCGGAAGCGTCGCGACTGCAGGGACAGATCGCGACCTATCAAAGCGCTCAGGCAAGTTGGCTGCTCGCTTTGGGGGCGAGAACGCAAGATTCCATCGCGCTGGTCGAAAGCGCGGTGGCCATGACGGGTGTCGATGTCGACATGCTCCTGTCTCGCGCACAAAAGGAACTACGGACCGCGTCCGGCGGACCGTTTGTTGCGGCGGCCGTGGGTGAAGTCCTGAGCTTGCCGGACGGGGTCGACACCATCGCCATCGATGTCGGCGAACAAGTCGAGCGTTGGGAAGCCTTGAAGCGCGTCGTGCGCGTGATGCCGTTCTCCGCGCCGCTCGACCAATACCAGATCGCCAGCGGTTTCGGCACGCGCAGCGACCCGATCAACGGGCGGCGGGCGATGCATACCGGGCTCGACTTCAACGCTCCGGTAAAGACTCACGTGCTAAGCACCGCGCCCGGTCGCGTCGTATTCGCCGATTGGCACGGGGAATACGGGCGGCTGGTGGAGATCGACCATGGCTTCGGCATCCGCACCCGCTATGCGCACTTGGCCGAAATATCCGTCAAGAAGGGCGAAGAAGTGCCGAACCGGGCGAAGGTCGGCTTGCTCGGCAGCTCGGGCCGGTCGACCGGCCCGCATCTCCATTACGAAGTCCTGGTCGACGGGAGGCCCCTGAATCCGAAGAAATTCCTGGAGGCTGCACGCCATGTTCTCAAAGACTAGCAAATCGACGGCAACCGCAATGACAAGCGAAACGAAAACCAACCTGAAGACCGGCGTCCCCTCGATCATCAGCGCCGACATGAAGATCGTCGGCTCGATCGAGAGCGCCGGCGATGTCCAGATCGACGGCACCATCGAGGGCGATGTCGCCAGCCGCACCCTGACCGTGAGCGACACGGCGATCGTGCGCGGCTCGGTCTCGGCCGACACGGTCCGCGTCTCGGGCTCGGTCAAAGGCGGGATCAACGCCAAGTCCGTGACGCTCACCCGCACCGCGAAGGTCGAGGGCGACATCGTCCATCAGGCGCTCGCGATCGAATCGGGCGCGGCCTTCGAAGGGCAGTGCAAGCGGATGAACGGCGAGCGGATCGAGCCGCAGAGGATCGCCCTGCTCACCGACGCCGGCGGCGACCGCCGCGGCGAGACGGCGGCCGAGCGGAGCCTCGGCGCCGCCTGAGGCTCTAGCCCTCAGCCGCCTCGAGGGCGGAGAGGAAGACGGCCCGATCGACATTGCCGCCGGAGAGGACGAGCGCGACCGTCTTCCCGGCGGCATCCACTTTCCCCGCCAGCAGCGCGGCCAGCGGCGTCGCTCCGCCCGGCTCGACCACCAATTTCAGCTCGCGGAAGGCGAAGGCCATCGCCCGCCTCACCTCCGCCTCGCTGACCGCGACGCCGCCGGCGAGAAGCTCGCGATTGATGCGGAAGGTCAGAATGCCCGGCATCGGCGACATCAGCGCATCGCAGATCGAGCGTCCCCCGGCAGCGTTGCGTTCGCGGCGGCCTTTGGCGAGCGAGCGCGCCATGTCATCGAAGCCCTCCGGCTCCACCGTCATGAGGCGCGTCGCGGGGCTGAGCGCCTTGATGGCGATGGCGCAGCCTGCCGTCAGCCCGCCCCCGCTGCAGGGCGCCAGCACCAGGTCGAGCGGCCGGCCGAGCGCCTCGGCCTGCCGCACCAGCTCCAGCCCGATCGTGCCCTGCCCGGCGATGATGTCGGGATCGTCATAGGGGCGCACCAGGATCGCGCCCTTGCGCCGGGCGATGTCGGAGGCGATCGCCTCGCGATCCTCCCTGTCGCGGTCGTAAAGCACCACCTCGGCGCCATAGCCGCGGGTGTTCTCGATCTTGATCCGCGGCGCATCGGCCGGCATGACGATGGTGGCCGGCGCCCCCAGGATCTGCGCGGCGGCGGCCACGCCCTGCGCATGATTGCCGGAGGAGAAGGTCACCACGCCCTTGCGCCGGCGGTCCGGATCGAGGCGCCTGATCTTGTTGAAGGCGCCGCGGAACTTGAAGGAACCGGTGCGCTGGAGGAGCTCCGGCTTGATCAGCACCCTCCCGCCGAGGAGGCGGTCGAGCGCGAAGGCCGGAAGGAGCGGCGTCTCCACCGCGACGGGCGCCAGCGCATCGGCCGCCGCGCGGATGTCGTCGAGCCCCGGAGGCGGGACGGTCTCGAGGGACAAATCCTCCCGCATGGCTCAGGCCGGCAGCGCGGCGGAAAGTTCGGCGAGGGAGCGGATTTCGAGGGCCGGTCGCGCCGGCAGGCGTTCGGCCGGCGCCTTCGCCCGGTTCAGCCAGACCGCGCGGAAGCCGAAATGCGCCGCGCCGGCCACGTCCCAGGCATTCGCCGAGACGAAGGCGATGTCGAGCGGCTCGCATTGCAGGGCCGCGGGGGCCAGGGCGTAGACCGTCGGGTGGGGCTTGTAGGAGCGGACCGCATCCACGGAGAGGATGTGATCGAGGAGCTTGCGCAGCTCGGCGCCGTTGATCGCGGCGGTGATCATGCTGGGCGAGCCGTTGGAGAGGATCGCCGTCTTGAGCCTGCGCTCGCGCAATTGCCGGAGGGCCGGCGCCGCGTCGGGATAGGCCGGCACGTTCATATGCCGCTGCATCAGCCTTGCCCGCAGGGCCGGGTCGGGGCGACCCGTCGCCTCCAGCGCGAAATCGAGCGCCTCGCCGGTGACCTGCCAGAAATCGGCATAGTCGCCCATCAGCGCCCTGAGCCAGGTGTATTCGAGCTGTTTGCGCCGCCAGAGCAGCGCAAAGGCTTCGGTATCCGCGCCGAGCGCGTCGCGCGCGCCGCCGGCGATCTCGGCGAGATCGAACAGAGTCCCGTAGGCGTCGAAGACGACGGCGGCGAGGCTACGGGGCAGGGGGGCGGGCTCGGTCATTGCATCACTCCCGCGCGTCAGCGCTTCAGGTCCTGGTCCAGCGTCAAGGCCAACCTCGATGCGCCGAGGCGGCGCCGGTAGATCGCCAGCGTCTCCATGATGCGCTGGACGTAGTTGCGCGTCTCGGAAAAGGGGATTCGCTCGACCCAGTCTATGGCATCCACCTTGGGATTGCGCGGATCGCCGTGATCGGCGATCCACTGCCGCACCCGGCTCGGTCCGGCATTGTAGGCGGCGAGCGACAGCACATAGGAGCCGCCGTAATCCGACAACAGGGAGCCGAGATAAGCGCTGCCGAGGCGAATGTTGTAATCCGGGTCGTCGGTCAAGAGGTCGGCCTTGTAGGAAAAGCCGTTCTGCTTCGCTACCGTGCGCGCGGTGGCGGGCATGAGCTGCATGAGGCCCCGGGCGCCGGCCGAGCTGACGGCCCGCGGATCGAAGGCGCTTTCCTGGCGCATGACGGCGAGCAGCAACGCTTCCTCCGTTCCGAGGCCGGAGGGCAGCTTCCAGGTCGGAAAGAGATGATCGGACATGTCGACATTGCCGCGCCCGGCCTTGGCGGCCGTGAGGGAGAGGTCCTGACGGCCAAGCTCGACGGCAAGCGCGGCGGCGTTCAGGAAATCCTGCGGCGCCGCGTCGGACCCGATCAGCCGGAGAAAGAAGGGCCGGGTCCACTCCCGTCCCCCGGCCTGCTCAAGCGCCCTGACGATGCGCACCATCTCGCGCGCCTCGAACGCGGCGCGCGCGTCGTCGGCGAGAATCGGCGAGGAGACGGGGTCCGGAATGTCGCTCCAGCCCAGCCGCCTGGCGGCAAGCTGACCGTAATAGGTGAAGCTGTGGCGCGCGGCGAAGCCATACCAGGACTGCGCCTTCGCCTCGTCCTTCATCGCTTCGGCGGCGCGCCCGGCCCAATAGGCCCCGCGCGCGGCGCTGATCGGCGAGCCGACCCCGGCATAGAGCAGCTCGAAATGGCCGAGGGCGGTCTTCGGCTGGTGCAGA
>DATIDB010000145.1:0-7567 GCA_035456545.1 Alphaproteobacteria bacterium
CCCGCGCATCCCTTCCTCTACCTATCCACTCTGTCAAACAACAAACCGCCCAACAGGCGGCACGCCTCGCCAAGGCTCTCAAATGGAGCCCCAAAAAAAGCCCGCACCTCAACGAAGGGACCCGGCTTATACGCTCCCGCCGGAGGCCCCGTCAATCCTCTTTCGACAGTCCGATCCGGCGAGGCCGCCGTCCAGGCGAAGCCCTCAGATAGGCATCCCTGAACGGAGCATCCAGCCTCCGGTTAGCACTTTTTTCGCCCTCTGTCGCGAGACTAGGTCGTAATCGAAAATTGCCGATTCCACGGCCTTTTATGGACATTTGCGGTTGACAACCTGCAACACTCTAACCGATGCTCCGGACGAGGCTGGGAAAAACGGGTTTGGAAACGAATCCGTTCTTGAGCGTTTGTTGATAAAAGCGACGACCGAGCCTGAAACGGCCGGACGCACGAAAGGGGCAGGGGAGGACGGCGCCTTGACCGGACAGCGCGACGATCGGCCGCCGGCCCGCCGCCACGCTTTCTCCAAGATCATCGGCACAGTTTTGGCCCTCGCTGCGGTCGGCCTTTTAGGCTGGCAAGGCCCCTCGCAGTTCACCTCCCCGGTCGATGCGGCCGGACGACCGCTTGAGCCGGTGCGGGACGCCGAGCAGGATCTTCCCGCGCGGCACTATGTCCTCGTGCACAGCCGTCCCGACGGGCTGATCGAGGCGCCCGGCCAGGCGCAGCCGGCGGTTCCGCTGGTCCTCGACCGCGCCCTCGTCGTGGAGCGCGGTCAGACCATGATGGAGTTGCTCCTGAAAGCGGGCATCGGCCGCGAAGAGGCGAATGCCGCGATCGCGGCGCTGACCGGCGTGTATGAACCGCGCCACCTCAAAGTAGGCCAGGAGATCCGCGTCAGCTTCGCGCCGATCCTGGCGGAGGAGTCGGCCGGACGGCTCGTCGCGATCTTGCTCAACGAGAGCGTCGAGCGAGACATCCAGGTGACGCGCGCGCCCGATGGCGGCTTCACCGCGAGCGAAATCGCGCGCCCGCTGTCCGTATCGGTCGAGCGCCATGCGGGCACGATCCGCTCCAGCCTCTACGAGGCCGGCGCGGATGCGGGCGTGCCGCTGCCGATCATGGCCGAGATGATCCGGGCCATGAGCTTCGACATCGACTTCCAGCGTGAAATCCAGACGGGGGACAGCTTCGAGCTGCTCTTCGAGCAGTACCGCGATGGGAACGGACGGCCAGCCAAGACGGGCGCGATCCTTTTTGCGGGCCTCACCCTCGGCGGCAAGCCGATCGACGTCTACAGCTTCACGACCAAGGACGGCGGGACCGATTTCTACACCGCCACCGGCGATAGCGTCCGCAAGGCCCTGCTGCGCACCCCCGTCGACGGATTCCGCGTCTCCTCAGGCTTCGGCATGCGCAAGCATCCGATCCTCGGCTACTCCAAGCTCCACAAGGGCATCGACTTCGCCGCACCGTCGGGGACGCCGATCTACGCCGCCGGCGATGGGGTGATCGAGGAGGCCGGCCGCAAAGGCGCTTACGGCAATTACGTCCGCATCAAGCACGGCGGCACTTACCGCACCGCCTATGCGCATCTCAGCCGCTTTGCAAAGGGCATGAAGGTCGGCCGGCGCGTCCGGCAGGGCGAGGTGATCGGTTTCGTCGGCTCGACCGGCCGCTCCACCGGGCCGCACCTGCACTACGAGGTGATGGTCTCGGGCAAGCAGATCAACCCGCTCAGCGTGAAGCTGCCCACCGGCGAGAAGCTCGCCGGGGCGGAGAAGGAACGCTTCCTCCTCGCCAAGACCGCAGTGGACCGCCTGCGCGATCAGCTCCAGCTCCAGCAACTGGTCGCGAGCGGCGACAGCAGCCTGTTGCGTCCGCGCTGAATCCTACGCGGCCTCGGCCTCGGCCTCTTTCGGCTCGATCGCAAGCTTGCCGTCGCGGACGCCGATCCGCACCGTCGAACCGTCCGGCACGCTGCCTTCAAGGATCATCTGCGCCAACGGATTCTGCAGCTCGCGCTGGATCACGCGCTTCAACGGCCGCGCGCCGTAGACCGGGTCGTAACCGGCATCGGCCAGCCACGCCTTTGCGCTCTCATCGAGATCGAGCGTGATCTTGCGGTCGGCCAAGAGCCTCTTCAGCCGCTCGAGCTGGATATCGACGATGCCGGTCATCTCGCGGCGCCTGAGGCGCCGGAACAGCAAGATCTCGTCGAGGCGGTTGAGGAACTCCGGCCGGAAGGCCTGCCGCACGACGCCCATGACCTGTTCGCGCACCGAGGCGGTCTCAATCCCTTCCGGCATGGCCGCCAGGATGTCCGAGCCGAGATTCGAGGTCAGCACGATCAGCGTGTTCCGGAAGTCGACCGTGCGGCCCTGCCCGTCGGTGAGGCGCCCGTCGTCCAGCACCTGCAGCAGCACGTTGAAGACGTCCGGATGCGCCTTCTCGACCTCGTCGAAGAGGATCACCTGGTAGGGACGCCGGCGAACGGCCTCGGTCAGCGCGCCGCCCTCCTCGTAGCCGACATAGCCCGGGGGCGCGCCGATCAGCCGCGCGACCGCATGCTTCTCCATGTATTCCGACATGTCGATGCGGATCATCGCCTGCTCGTCGTCGAATAGGAACGCGGCGAGGGCCTTCGTCAGCTCCGTCTTGCCGACGCCGGTGGGACCCAGGAACAGGAACGAGCCGATCGGCCGGTTCGGGTCCTGCAAGCCCGCGCGGGCGCGTCGGACCGCGTTCGAAACGGCGATGACCGCCTCGTCCTGGCCGACCACGCGCGCCTTGATGCTTTCTTCCATGTGCAGAAGCTTGGCGCGCTCGCCCTCCAGCATCTTGTCGACGGGGATGCCCGTCCAGCGCGAGACCACGGCGGCGATATCCTGGTCGGTCACCGCCTCGTTGATCATCGCGGGCCCATGCTGCGCCTCGGCCTCCTGCAGCTTGCGGGTCAGGTCGGGGATGATGCCGTAGGCGATCTCGCCCGCGCGCGCGAGGTCGCCCTTGCGCTGCGCCTGCTCCAGCTCGATCTTCGCGTGGTCGATTCGTTCCTTCAGCTTCTGCGCCGAGGCGAGCTTCTCCTTCTCCGCCCGCCAGACCGCGGTGAGGTCGGCCGACTGCTTCTCCAGATCGCCGATCTCGCGCTCGAGCTTCTGCAGCCGATCGCGCGAAGCCGGATCGCTCTCCTTCTTCAGCGCCTCGCGCTCGATCTTGAGCTGGATCAGCCGGCGGTCGATCTCGTCGACCTCCTCGGGCTTGGAATCGACCTCCATCTTGAGGCGGCTCGCGGACTCGTCGACCAGATCGATCGCCTTGTCCGGAAGAAACCGGTCGGTGATGTAGCGGTTCGACAGCGTCGCGGCCGCGACCAGCGCGGAATCGGTGATGCGCACGCCGTGATGCAGCTCGTACTTCTCCTTGAGCCCGCGCAGGATCGAGATCGTCTCCTCCACGCTCGGCTGCGAGACGAAGACCGGCTGGAATCGCCGGGCCAGCGCCGCATCCTTCTCGATGCGCTTGCGATATTCGTCGAGCGTGGTCGCGCCGACGCAATGCAGCTCGCCGCGCGCGAGCGCGGGCTTCAGCATGTTGGAGGCGTCCATGGCCCCTTCCGCCGCGCCCGCGCCGACCAGCGTATGCAGCTCGTCGATGAAGAGGACGATGTCGCCTTCGGCGGCGGAGACTTCCTGAAGCACCGCCTTCAGCCGCTCCTCGAACTCGCCGCGATATTTGGCGCCCGCCACCAGCGCGCCGAGATCGAGGCTCATCAGCCGCTTGTCGCGCAGGCTCTCCGGCACATCGCCATTGACGATGCGATGGGCCAGGCCTTCGACGATGGCGGTCTTGCCGACGCCGGGCTCGCCGATCAGGACGGGATTGTTCTTGGTGCGCCGCGAGAGCACCTGGATCGTGCGGCGGATCTCCTCGTCGCGCCCGATCACGGGGTCGAGCTTGCCGTCGCGCGCCGCCTGGGTCAGGTCGCGGGCGTATTTCTTCAGCGCGTCATAGGCCTCCTCGGCGGAGGCGGTGTCCGCCTTGCGACCCTTTCGGAGATCGTTGATGGCGGCGTTGAGGCCTTGAGCGGTCGCGCCGGCGTCCTTGAGGATGCGGGCGGCGGGCGTGCCGCTCGACAGCGTCAGCGCCAGCAGGAGGCGCTCGGCGGTCACGAAGCTGTCGCCCGCCTTTTCGGCGAGCTTCTCGGCCTGGTCGAAGACCCGCGCCGACTCCGGCGCCATGAAGATCTGGCCGGCGCCGGCGCCTTCCACCCGCGGCAGCTTGGCGAGCTCCGCCTCGGTCTGCGCCAGCGCACGCTCGGGCTGGCCGCCGGCGGCGCGGATCAGGTTGGCCGCGAGGCCCTCCTTGTCCTCCAGCAGCACCTTCAAGAGATGCTCGGGCGTCACCCGCTGATGACCGCTGCGCAAGGCCAGGCCTTGCGCCGACTGGATGAACCCCTTCGAGCGCTCGGTATAGATGTCGAAATTCATGATCGCCCTCTTTGGCCCGCGTCCAGGATTGGCCCGCGAACTCTCGATGCATGGCTTCGGCGAGGCGCATCATGCCTCCTCGCCGAGTTCGATATGGGGAGTGGCTCCATGGCCAGCAAGCCTTGGCACGGGAGCGGCCGACTGTCCGCCCGCGCGCGGGCGGCAGCCTTCGGATCGGCGATCGGATGGGGCCTAGATCAGCTCGCTCGGGGCGGAGCCGGGCTCGGCGTCGTCCTCGTTTTCCAGGTCGATCCCGGGGAGCACGTCGGCCGAACCATTGGCGGCGGGCTGCGGAGAGGCCACGCCGGGCTGGGACTGAGGCTGCGGCTGTTGCTCGCCGCCCTCTGGCCGGCCCTGGGGCCGGGGACGCCCGTTGCCCTCGCCATTGGCGTTGATGATGCGGAAATAATGCTCCGCATGCTGAAAATAGTTCTCTGCGGCGATCCGGTCGCCGGCGGCCTGCGCGTCCCGCGCCAGCGCCAAGTATTTCTCGAGCACCTGGTGCGCGTTGCCGCGAACCCGCACCTCCGGCCCGTTGCTGTCGAAGGTCTGGTTCTTCGAGGGCACGTGCGGCTTACGGTTGCCGCGACCGCGGGAGCGCCGTGAATTCGTTCCTGGTCTCATCTCGACTTTCGCTTCGTTTGCTCGATTTCCGGTCCTTGCCGGACGGGCCACCCCATCGGCCGTAACCCGAAACGGGCGGACGACCTCTGGCGCTATCGGGGGTGAAGCATGTGCGCGCCATCTGGCGCGGGGCCTACCTTGAGGCCCTCTACTGTCACGCCACAACCCTAGACGGAGGACCGTTTTTTTCCAACTGTTTTTTTGGTCCCGACGCCCGAAGGGCAAGGATCAGGCAGCGATCGCGCCCGCCCAAATCGCGAACGCGGCGGCGGAGCGCCAGCCCGGACGCGGCGGCGAGGGCCGCCGCATCGTCCCCTTGCTCCGCCCCGATCTCGACCGCGGCGAAGCCGTCCGGCCGGAGCATGCCCGCGATCGCCGGGAACAGGCTGCGATAGGCCGCCAGCCCATCCGCGCCGCCGTCCAGGGCGAGCCGCGGCTCCCACATTGCCACCTCCGCCTGCAGCCGGTCGATCTCGGCCGTCGGGATGTAGGGAGGGTTGGCGACCACCAGATCGCATCCCGGAGGGACCCCCTCCCCCCACGCGCCGATCCGGAACCGCGCCCGATCGCCGAGCCCGAGCCGGTCGGCATTGCGGCGCGCGACCTCGACCGCCGCCGCGCTGAGGTCCACTCCGAGGCCGGTGGCATTCGGCAGCATGGACAGGAGCGAGAGCAACAGGCATCCCGTCCCCGTCCCCAGATCGACGATCCGCAGCGGCGCGTCTCGTCCTCCGATCTCCGCCAAGGCCGCCTCGATCAGCGTCTCGCTGTCGGGCCGCGGATCGAGGACGTCGGGCGTGACTTGGAACTCAAGGCCCCAGAATTCCCGCCGGCCCAATATGTGGGCCGCGGGCTCGCGGCGGCGGCGACGCTCCACGAGCGCATCGGCCCGCCGCAAGGTCTCCCCGGACAAGAGGTCGGAGGCATGGCGCAGCACCGATTCCGCGCTCCACCCGAGCGCATGCGCCAGAAGCAGGCGCGCCTCGAAGCGCGGCTCATCGAGCCCCGCCCCGGCGAGCCGCCCCGCGGCGCGGGCGAGCCAGGCATCCACCCTCTCGCCGGTCATTCCAGCTCCGCGAGACGCTCGGCCTGGTCGGAGGCGATGAGCGCGTCGACGATCTCGTCCAGCTCGCCGTCCATGATGCGGTCGATCTTGTAGAGCGTCAGATTGATCCGATGGTCGCTGACGCGGCCTTGCGGGAAGTTGTAGGTGCGGATGCGCTCCGAGCGGTCGCCCGAGCCGACCTGGCTCTTGCGCTGCGCCGCGCGCGCCGCGTCGGCCTTGGCGCGCTCCATCTCGTAGAGCCGGGCCCGCAGCACCTTCAGCGCCTTCACCTTATTCTTGTGCTGCGACTTCTCATCCTGCTGCTGGACCACGATCCCGGTCGGAAGATGGGTGATCCGCACGGCGCTATCGGTAGTGTTGACCGACTGCCCGCCCGGACCGCTGGAGCGAAAGACGTCGATCCTGAGGTCCTTCTCCTCGATCCGGACATCGACCTCCTCCGCCTCGGGAAGCACGGCCACCGTGGCGGCGGAGGTGTGAATGCGCCCGCTGGCTTCCGTCGCCGGCACGCGCTGCACCCGATGCACCCCGGATTCGAATTTGAGCCGCGCGAACACGCCGCGGCCCGAGATGGTCGCCGCAGCGTCCTTGACGCCGCCCAGCCCCGTCTCGCTGAGGTACAAGAGCTCAAACCGCCAGCCCTGCCGCTCGGCATAACGCTGATACATGCGCAAAAGGTCGCCCGCGAACAGCGCCGCCTCCTCTCCCCCGGTGCCGGCGCGCACCTCGAGGATGGCGTTCTTCTCGTCGGCCGCATCCTTCGGCAGGAGGAGAATGCGCACCTTGCGCTCCAGCTCCTCCACCTCGCCGACCAGCCTGCGGCGCTCCTCCTCCGCCAGCGCACGCATGTCGGGATCGCTGGCCGGATCGCCGGCGATCTCGGCCGCGCCCTTCAGCTCCGCCTCGCTCTGGCGCAGCGCCCGGATGGCGTCGGCGACCGGGGCGATCTCCGCGAATTCCTTGGAGAGCTTGACATAGCGATCGCCGTCAAGCCCCTGCGCCAGGGCGGCGCCGAGCTCGTCGTGTCGGGCCAGGACGCGGCTGAAGGTCTCATCAAGATTGCGCATCATCGTCTCCGGCTGGCCCATAGCGCCGCTCGACCCCGAACAGCTTCAAAAGCGTGCGCTCGATGCGCCGGCGCTCCTGCGCCGTATGCGCGGGCTCGGCGCTCAGCGCTTTCAGCGCGGTGGTCGGCTCGTGCAGAAGGCGATTGACCAACAGGCGCGTCGCCACCTCGGCGTCCATGCCCCCGCCATGCGCGAGCACCTGTGCGCGGGCGCGCTCGAAATGCCGGCGCAGCGCCACAAGCGCCGGCACCGCCGCGCGCGTCGCCCGCTCCCGGCTCCAGCGATCCAGCTCCTCTTCAAGGATCGCCGTGGCCGCGGCCA
>DATIDB010000146.1:0-3815 GCA_035456545.1 Alphaproteobacteria bacterium
GCAGGCGCCGCTCCGGCCGCCCGAGCAGGTGATGCGCCTGGAGCGGATGGGCAGCTTCTTCCCGACGCGGCTCAGCTTCATGCCCACGCTCATCCGCCAGATGTGCTCGGAAGGATGGAGCATCGATCGGCCCGAAGTCGCGCTCGACGAGAACGGGTTCGGGCATGCGGTCTATCGCGTGGACTGCGGCGCGCGTCCCTATTCCCTGATCGCCTTCTCGCAGGCCCTCGAGCCGGAGCGGCGCACCGACCGGGTGATCGCGGAGGCCTGGGACGCCGCCTTCGTCCTGTTCGACGGCATGCCGACGGCGGAGGACATCGCGCGCCTCAAGATCGCCGTGCCGCGCCAGGAGGCGGCGCGCTACCGCCCGACGGAGCTGGTGCTCTCGCGCGCCAACAAGAGCGTGCGCTTCTTCGATCACATGGTCGAGCGCCTTGCGGCAGGGCGTCAGCCAGATGAGGGGCTGCTGCGCCGCGTCGGTTACCTGATGCGCACCACCGCGGTTTATGGCAACGGCAAGTTCGGCATCGCGGATCGGGCCCGCATCGCCGACCGCGCGGAGCTGGCGGGCCCGTTCCGCGCCGAGATGCTGACCATCTACCTGATCCGCTGCTTCACGCTGGACCTGGTCGAGCATGTCGCGCGGCATCGCGGCGGGTCGGGCTTCGCGCCGCTGGAGCCGCGGCTGAAGCGCCATCTCGGCATCGGCAACGCCACCGGGCTCGGCATGGCGCCGTTCCTCGCCAGCCATCCGATCCTGATCCACAATTGGATGTGCGCTCGCGAGACGGCGCTGGCGCGCGTGCGCGGCGTGGCGACGGCGGAGGCGGGTCGGATCGAGCGGTTTAAAGCGCTCCTCGATCGCGCCATCCGGCATGTCGCGGAATGGGACGTGGAGGACGCCCGTCAGTCGCGGCGGATCGGGGTCCTGCGCGGCGAGTTGGATCGGCTCCGCGGGCTGCTCAGCGCGGGCGCGCTCGACTTGCGGGGACAAGCGCCCTGGGATCGGACCTATCGGCTGGCCGAGGCGGAGTTCTCGATCGAAATGCAGGAGCTGACCGTCAGCCTTCTCATCGAGCTTTATCCGGAACTGGTGGACGAGCTGTCCGGGACCGTGGCCAGCGAAGCCGAAACCGGCTTCGCGCCCGGCATGCGCCTTGCGGATCTCGCGGGCACGCTCCGGCGGCGTTATGCCTGGGCGCTCCGGCTCGATCTCGGCGACCCCGATCAGCGCCGGCTGTTCTGGTACACCTCCGAGGAGAAACTCGAGCCCCGGCTCGGCGACCGCTTCGCCGAGCCCGGATCGGAACGCGAGATGCCGCTGGCGATCGCGGTGGATGCGCAGGCCCTGGACCGCGCGCTGCGAAGCGCGGGCGAGGCGGGCAGCGTCGCGGAGTTCCTGCTGCGTCGGCCGGAGCTGCGCAGCATCGTGCGGCGCGTGCAGACCGTCGGCCGGCATCCTTATGCGGAAATCTACGACAATCTCGTTTCGGCGAGCTGCCTGCCGATCGACCTGTTGCGCTGCAAGCTGTCCTTCTTCGGCGCATCGAAGTTCGATCCGAAATCCGACCGCTGGACGCGGATCACGCTCTATCAAGGCGCGCCGTTGCCGGACGAGCTGGACCGGCCGGGCGCGTCGGACTGGTGCTTTCCCTCCCTCGGTCAAGGCGCCGGATGAGGTTGTCGCTCAACGAGATCGAGGTGACCGCGCGCAAGGCGGCGCTCGGATCGGGGTTTCCGCTCGGCCTCGCCGAGGATGCCGGCGCGGCGGCGGCGTGGCTGGCCGCAAGCGGCTTCCCCGTCGCCGAAGTGATGGTCGCGGCGCTCGAAGGCGGCGGCGCCGAGCCGAGGCTCGAGGCGAACGGCGCGAGGATCCGCTTCGTCACGGATCGGGGTCCGTGCTCCGTGCTTTGGCTGGGCCCGAGTCTCTGCGACCTCGTGCTGGCGATGAGCGAACCGGGGCGGCGGGTCGAGACCGAGGCGGTGCTCGACGTGCCGATGATCGGGGTCGCTTACGCCGCGCTCGCCTCCGTCGAATCCGGCCAACCGCTCGCCGTCGAGATCGCCGGCAAGGCGGCCGCCCTTTTGGCACCGAGCGCGCCGGTGCTGCTGGTCCCACCGGCCGAGCTGGCCGCGCTCCGAGGCGAACGGGTCCGGATCAGGATCGCAATGGGGACGGACCTGGAGGAGCCGCCCGGGGCCATTCGGGTGGAAACGCGCGCGGCGTTCCGCGAGGGTGTGTCCGTGCCCGCCAAGCTGTGGGAACGGGTCCGCGCCCTGGCGGACCGTACGCTCGTGCCCGCAACGGCGCATTCTCACGAGCGGGGCGCCGGGGCGGGCCTGATCGACACCGATTGAAGGCGGGGGCGCCCCTGACCGGAGCGCTCCCAAGACACCGCGATCAAGCGGCCTGGATCCTGATCCAGGCCTCGTCGTAGTGGCGGGTGGCGTCGCCGACATCGACCATGCCTTCCGACTTCGACACGACCGCCTCCGGCGGATAGATCGCCGGGTTGTTCAGGTTCTCCGGCTTCAGGTAAGGCCGCGCCGCCTCGTTCGAGGTCGGATAGTTCGTGGTGTTCGCGATGTCGGCGTTCACCTCCGCATCATGGATGTGGTTGAGGAAGGCGTGCGCGTTCTCCGGATGCGGCGCGCCGGTGGGGATGCAGGCGCCGTCGACCCAGAGATAAGTCCCTTCCTTCGGCGCGGAGAAACCGATGTCCTGATCCTCCTCGCCGGCATGGATGATGTCGCCGCTCCACTCCATGACGATGTCCACGTCTCCGGCCAGCAGCATGTCCTGGCCTTGGTCCGGCGCGAATGCCTTGATATGCGGCTTCTGCTTGATGAGCAGGTCGCGCGCCGCGTTGATCTGCGCCGGATCGGTGCTGTTCAAGGGATAGCCCAGGTACTTCATCGCCAGCCCCAGAACCACGCGCTGGTCGGCGAGGAGCGCGATGCGCTGCGAGTACTGATCGCTGTCCAGAACCGCCTTCCAGCTGTCCGGGGCGGGTTGGACCTTGGACTTGCGATAGCCGATCCCGACGGTTCCCCACATATAGGGCACGCAATATTTGAGCCCCGGGTCGTAGCTGAGGTCCTGGAACTTCGGCGCGATGTTCTTGATGTTGGGGATCTTGGAATGATCGAGCGGCACCAGCATGCCGAGCTTGATCATGGTTTCGACCATGTAGTCGCTGGGGATGATGATGTCGTATCCCGGATTGCCCGCCTTGAGCTTGGCGAAGAGCTCTTCGTTGTTTGCGTAAAGGTCGTACTGGACCTTGATGCCGGTGCGCTCGGTGAAGGTGTCGAGCGTCGTCTCTCCGATATAGGTGTCCCAGTTATAGACGTTGAGCTGCTTCTCCTCGGCGGCGCGGCCGCGCGCCGGAGCGAGCGCGATGCCGACCGCCGCCGCAGCGGAGCCAGCCAGGAACCCGCGGCGGCCTATATGAGCGAAGTCTGAGCGGAGCATGGCCAAGTTCCTCCCGTTCGGGCTTTGGTTTCTTGTAACTATGTCAAAGACCAGAACGTCGCTCCGCTCGCTGTCAAGCGGGAGGGAGCCTCGCCACCCCGAAAGAACCGAAAGGCGTCCGCCGTGCCCGGCTCCTCCTTACGCGATCCTCGCTATGACATCCTGTTCGAGCCGGTGCGCATCGGTCCGCTCACCGCCAAGAACCGGTTCTACCAGGTGCCCCATTGCAACGGCGCCGGATATCGCGATCCCTCCGCCAATGCCGAGATGCGCCGCGTGAAAGGCGAGGGTGGCTGGGCGGTGATCTGCACAGAGCAGGTCGAGATCCATCACAGCTCGG
>DATIDB010000147.1:0-7093 GCA_035456545.1 Alphaproteobacteria bacterium
GTCGGGCCCGTGGCGTGGTCGAAGAGACGGTGGCGGCCGGGCGGGATGCGCTTCAGCGCGAGATGTCCGGCAAGGAGGCCGGCGAGCTTTCGGCACACTCCGAGGCTGTTGGTGAAGACCGTCAGTCCCTCGCGGGCGAGCAGTGCCTCCGCCACCGCCTGAACCGTGCTGCCGCTGGCGAGGATCACCGAGGCTCCGTCCGGCACGAGCGCGGCGGCGCGCCGGCCGATCCAGCGCTTCGCCTCCGCATTGGTGACCTCGCGCAAGGCGATCTCCGGCTCGCTGCGTTCCAGGGAGAGCGCGCCGCCATGGGTCTTGCGCAGCGCGTTGCGGTCGGCGAGCAGCACGAGGTCGCGGCGGATCGTCTCGCGCGAGACCTTCAGCTTGCGCTGCATTTCGGTGATCGAAACGGAGCCGCGCTGATTGACCATCGCCAGAATGAGGCTTTGCCGCTGCTCCGCGAGCACGAGAGAACCCTCTTTCTTTCGTGTAGCGTGGCATTTTTAGCAGGATGTTGCAAATCCTGGCAATCGTGGTGTAATTTTTGTGACGAAAAAACGATCGGGAGGCAACACAATGTCCACGACCCCGCGCGACCCCCTGCGCCGGAAGGGACGGCGCCGCAATTCCCTGACCCGCCGCAAGCTGCTCGGCGGCATTGCCGCGGGCGCGACCTTCGTCGCGGCGGCCCCGTTCATCGGCAAGGCGCGGGCGGCAAGCCCCGACCTGCGCCTCCTGATGTGGCAGCCCTACATGATCAAGGAGACGGTGCAGGGTTTTGAGGAGAAGTACAAAGCCCGCTTCTCGCCCACCTTCTTCGACGGCAATTCCGAGGCCTTCAACAAGATGAAGGTCGGCGGAACGAAGGACTTCGATCTTGTCATGGGGGACGGCTTTTGGCCGCGGCTCTATTTCCGCCAGGGCCTGACCCAGCCGATCGACTACGCCAAGATCCCCAACATGTCGGGCGTGTTCCCGGACTTCCTGCCGCCGAACTTCCCGCTGCTCGCCGACGAGGCGGGGACCAACAAGGTCGCCGCGCCGAACTGCTGGGGCGGCTACGGCATCACCGTGAATAAGGCGCAGATTCCCGATGAGGACATCGGCTCGATCGCGCTGCTCCTCAACGAGAAGTACAAAGGCCACCTCTCCACGAACTCGCGCTTCGAGGAGAACATCGCGCTTATGGGCATTCTCGCCGCGACCAATCTCGGCACCAAGGACGGCGAACGGCCGGACGGCAAGCCCTTCAATCCCTACCAGCTCACCGATGCCGAGCTGGAGGAAACCAAGAAGCTGCTGATCGCACAGAAGAAGCTGCTGCTCACGCGCTATCAGGACTATGACGCGCTCGACCGGCTGATGCGCGGCGGAGCGGTCTGGGCGGCGCCGGAATTCTCCGAGACCTACCGGCACCTCACGGTCCTGCGCAAGGAAGGCAAGCTCGACTTCGACCTCGCGCATGTGCTCAAGCCCAAGGAAGGCGGCCTTGGCTGGGTCGATACCTGGATGATCAGCTCGCAGGCCGATTCCGAGCGCGTCGAGCTGGCCCATCACTGGATCAACGAGCTCCTACAGAAGGACAATTACGTGCGCGTGGTCCGCTCGACCGGATATGGCGGCACCGTGGATATCCGCGACCTGCTGACCCCGGACGAAGTGGAGCTCTATTTCCAGAACCGCAGCGCGGAGGCCGCTCAGCTCCATATGTTCGACCAGCCCTCCTCGCCGGAGAAGTGGGAGCGCATCTGGTCCGACGTCGAAGCCTCGTGACCTGCAAGCGCGGCGGCGCCCTCCCCTCGGACCGGCGCCGCCGCGCCTTCTTTCGCAACGGACGGATATAGCTCCCGTGCCCGATCCGGTCCTCAAGCTGCAAGCGATCGTCAAGCGCTTCGGCAACGTGACGGCGGTCGATCGCGTCGACCTGGCGATCGAGCGCGGCGAGTTCTTCGCGCTCTTGGGACCCAGCGGCTCGGGCAAGACCACATTGCTGCGGATCATCGCCGGCCTCGAGCGGCCGGATGAGGGCCGCGTCGAGATCGGCGGGCGCGAGGTGACCCGCCTGCCGCCTTACGCGCGCCATATCGGCATGGTGTTCCAGAACTTCCTTCTCTTCCCGCATAAGACCGCGGCGGAGAACATCGTCTTTCCCCTGCGCATGCAGCGGCTCTCGCGCGCCGACCGGGACCAGCGCCTCGCCTGGGCGATGCGGCTGATGCGGCTCGAAGGTCTCGAGGGCCGCTACCCGAACGAGCTTTCCGGCGGACAGCAGCAGCGTGTCGCTCTGGCCCGCGGCCTCATCTCCCGACCCGCGCTGCTCCTGCTCGACGAGCCGCTGGCCAATCTCGACCGCGAGCTGCGCTCTGAGATGGAGGTGGAAATCCGCCGCTATCAGAAGGAGCTGGAGATTCCCTTCGTCTATGTGACGCACAACCAGGAAGAGGCGCTGACCATGAGCGACCGCATCGCGGTCATGCGCAACGGCCAGTTCGAGCAGGTCGGCGCCAAGACGGAGATCTACACCAGCCCCGCCACGGCCTTCGTCGCGGGATTCGTCGGCCACGCCAACCGGTTCGAGGCGCGGCTGGTGGAGCTGGCGGGCGACTGCGCGCGCATCGAATGGAAGGGCAATTCGATGCTCGTCCCAAGGCCGCGCGACGCCGATCCCGGGGCTCCCATCCAGTTCTCAATCAAATACGAGGACCTGGAGGTCGCCCGGGCGGTCAACGGCTTCGACCCCGCCCGCCGCAACTGGCTGAGCGGACGGCTGCGCGACGTCATCTTCAAGGGCCAGACCGCCAACTACATCGTCGTGCTGGAAGACGGCTCCGACATCGTCGTCAGCGGAGCCCCGCATGGCCTGGACCTCCGGCCGAGCGATGCGGTGGTCGTCCACTGGCCGGTCACGCGCGGCGCGTGCTTCAGGATATGAGCGGGCTCAAGCAACGCCGCCGTTGGCTCGACCTGACGCATCGCGGCAATGTGCGGTTCGCGCTTCTCGCGGGCCCTGGCGCGGTTTTCATCCTGATCGCGCTCCTGTTCCCGCTGCTGTCGATCGTCGTCTTCAGCTTCTGGCGCACCGAGAGCTACGAGCTCTACGCCGACTGGAACCTCAATAACTATCGATTGCTGCTCGGCGAGCCGGCCTACCGCATCTTCTTCTCGCGTTCGCTGATCACCGCCGCCCTGGTTTCGGTGGGCTGCCTGCTCCTCGCCTGGCCGGCCGCCTATTTCATCGCCAAGCATGGCGGGCGATACCGGCTCCTTCTGGTGTTGCTGCTGGCCGCGCCGTTCTTCACCGGCGTCATCTTGAGGATCACCGGCCTGCAGGGCCTGTTCGGCCCGATCGGCGTCATCAATATGGGCCTCGGGATTCTAGGCATGAATCCCGTCGAGGCGCTGATGTACACGCCCTTCGCGGCGGGAATCGGCCTCGTCTACCTCTATGTGCCCTTCATCGTGACGGCGATCTATCTCTCCCTGGTCAATTTCAATTTCGAATTGCTGGAGGTCGCGAAGATCAACGGGGCGCGGCCATGGCGCGCCTTCATCGAGATCACCTGGCCTCTCAACTGGATCGGCACGGTGATCGGGCTGGTGCTGGTTTTCATTCCCTGCCTCGCCTCCGCAGTGACGCAGCGGTTCCTCGGCGGAACCCAGGCGACCTCCTTCGGCATGAGCCTCTCGCTGCAATTCGGCGAGACCGGCACCTGGGCGCTGGGCTCGGCCATGGGCGTCTTCCTCTTCGTGTCCTCGCTTCTGGCGATCCTCGCCGCCGGGCGCTCGATCGATCTCAAGCGCGGCGGCTTCACGGGAAGGCTGCAGGAATGAGGACCGAGGCGCGCTCGCGCGTCGATCTCGCCGCCTTGGGCGGCGGCGCGCTGCTCATCCTGCTCTATGTCTTTCTCTACGCGCCGATCTTCTATGTGATCTACACATCCTTCGCCGAGGACATCGTCTGGCCGTTCCCACCTTCCTTCTCGCTCTCCTCCTATGAGGACCTCTTCGCCAGCTCGCTCTATGCAAAGGCGCTGTCGAACAGCGTCATCCTCGGCATCGGCGCCGCCGTCCTGTCCACGATCCTGGCGACCGGAGGCGCGATCGGCATCCTGCGCTACCGCTCGCGCTGGCGCGGCATGGCCTTTTTCCTGTTCCTCGCGCCGCTCTTCGTCGCGGACCTCTTGATCGGCATCTCGACGCTGGCCTTCAACGCGCGCGTGCTGGGCCTGCCGGGGAATCTCTATTCGGCGATCGCGGCCAACGCCATTCCGGGGACATCCTTCGCCTTCCTCATCATCCTCTCGCAACTCGTGCGCTACGATTGGGCGATGGACGAGGCGGCGATGGTGTTCGGGGCGGGGCCGGTGCGATGCTTCGCGGAGATCACGCTGCCGACGATCTGGCCGAGCCTGCTCGGGGCCTTCCTCATCAGCTTCATCTTGGCTTTCAACAATCTCGAAATCTCGTTCTACAACCTCGGCGCCATTCCGACTCTCCCGTCGGTGGCCTGGGGATCGCTGCGCTTCGGTCTCGGCCCCGAGCTGTTCGCGCTGGCCGCGCTGGTGAATTTCGGGGTCTTCGCGATCTTCGCCGTGATGTATCTCTTGATGCGCTACCGCATCCTGTCCTTCGGCTATCGCGGCCGCTGAGCCGCGCCGGCGCCTAGGGCAGCCAGATGAGCATGGCGAGCGCCACGAGCCCACCCAACAGGATGCTCGACAGCAGTACGCCGATCACAAGCCCACGTCCGGTCTCTAATGGATCGCTGTCGTCCGGTCCGGTGAAATCGGGACCGAACTCGGTCTGGGCGGTGCTGTAATCGCGGCGGCGGGAATTGGGGGCGGCTGACGTCATCGCTTATCCTTCTACGATTCGTCTAGCCCCGCCGGTACCCTAGCTAGGCTTTCCGCAAATTTCCAGTAAAGTCACATTCGGAAACGCTGTTTCTGTAACGTATGCGAGCGGCGACTCGCCCTTGGACCCGAGGTGCGAAAGACCGGAAACCCGAGGTCCCGAGGATGCGACTCCGCGGAAGTCAGCCCGCTCGCCGGATCGCAAATCCAGCTTCACGGGCAAGGCGGGTCAGCTCGGCATGGCCCAGCGCGGCGTAGGAATAGGGGTGCGCGCGGCTGGGATCCTGCTCCGCCTCCTGCACCAGCCAGCCGCGATAGCCGCCCCCCTTGAGGGCCTCGAGGACGCCCGCGAAATCGACGATGCCGTCGCCGGGCGCGGTGAAGATGCCGGCCAGCACGGCCTCCGAGAAGCTGGCGTCGAGCCGGCGGCAGCTTTTCAGCGCGTAACGGCGCACATCCTTGCAGTGGACATGGACGATCCGTTTCCGATGGCGGCGCGCCAACGCCGCGGGATCGCCCCCGGCGAAGGTCAGGTGGCCGGTATCGAGGAGGAGCCCTACGCCCTCCCCGGTCTCCTCCATCAGCCGGTCGATCTCCTCGGCCGTTTCGATCACGGTTCCCATGTGATGGTGATAGGCGAGGCGAAGGCCCTGCCGGTCCAGGTGATCGGCGATCGCATCCAGCCTGCGCGCGAAATCCATCCAGGCGGCGTCGCCCCCGATGCGCGGCCGGCTGCTTGCCGGCGCGCCGACGGCGTTGACGATCTCGCCGCTGGTCTCGGCGAAGACCATGACCTTGCAGCCGAGGTCCTTCAGCAGCGCGAGATGGTCGGCCATCGCCGCGATCTCGGACTTGGCGTCCCGCTCGATCAGCCGCGCCGAATACCAGCCCGACACCAGCTCGAGGCCGTGTCGCTCCAGGATCGGACCCAACTCCTCCGCCCGGCGCGGGAATTTCCGCCCCAGCTCAACCCCGGTAAACCCCGCCGCCCGCGCCTCGGTCAGGCAAAGATCGAGCGGGATCAGGTCGCCCAGCCAGCGCATGCAGTCGTTGGTCCAGCCGATGGGGTTGATGCCGAGCCGCACCGTCATGACTCTTCCTCGCCTGGGCGCTAAGAGCCGTCGCGCTTGCCTGTTTTCTGCTCATATGCACGGCGCGCGGCCCCCACCTCCGCGCGGTCGGATACTTCGGCGATGGGCACGTCCCACCAGGCGCCGCCCTCCGCGGTCCCAATCGCCGGATCGGTTTCGATCACGAGGACCGTCGTGCGCCCGCTGGACTTGGCGCGTTCGAGAGCCTCCTTGAGCGCGGCGACGGATCCGACCTTCTCGGCCGCGGCGCCGAGGGCGCGCGCATGCGCGGCGAAATCGATGCCTTCGCCGTCGTTGAGGAGATTGTTGAAGGCGGGGCTTCCGGTCGATCGCTGAAGACGGTCGATGCAGCCGAAGCCGCCGTTGTCGAGCAGGACGATATCCAGCTTCAGACCCATCGCGACGGAGGTCGCGATCTCCGAATTCATCATCAGATAGGAGCCGTCGCCGACGAGCACGAAGACGCGGCGGTCGGGATGGGCCAGCTTGACGCCGAGACCGCCGGCGATCTCGTAGCCCATGCAAGAATAGCCGTATTCCACGTGATATCCGACCGGCTCGGCAGCGCGCCATAGCTTGTGCAGCTCGCCGGGGAGCCCTCCGGCCGCGCAGACCACGATGTCGCGCGGGCCCGCATGGCGATTGACGGCGCCCAGCACCTGCGCATCGCTCGGCAGTCGGTTTCCTTCAGGCGCGGCCGTGACCCGCTCGACCACCTCCTGCCAGGATTGCCGCGCGGCTCGGGCGGCGGCGCTCCAGGCGGCGGGAGCGGTCCAGTCGCCCAGCGCCGCCGAAAGCGCCTCCAGACCCGCCTGGGCATCGGCGATCAAAGGTTGAGCGCCATGCTTGGCCGCATCGAAGGACGCCACGTTCAACTGGATCAGCCGCGCGCCGGACGCGAACAGCGCGCGCGATCCGGTGGTGAAATCCTGCAAGCGCGAGCCCACCGAGAGGATCAGATCGGCTTCCCGGGCCGCCTGGTTGGCGGCGCCGGTTCCGGTCACACCGACGGCGTCGAGATTGAGCGGGTGGTCCCAGGGCAAGGCTCCCTTCCCCGCCTGCGTCTCCGCAACGGGCACGCCGTGCCGTTCGATGAAGCCCGCGAGCGCCTTCGTCGCGAGGCTGTACTTCACCCCACCCCCGGCGATA
>DATIDB010000148.1:0-5302 GCA_035456545.1 Alphaproteobacteria bacterium
CGCGGGCGCTCGCCGCAATTCGGCTGGCCCACGGCCCCCAAAGGGCGAATTGTACATCGATTCGACTATCCAAGGTTAACGGGAGCGCCACCCGGGCGCTTGCTGCGGGGCCGCGGCGCATGCTTGAAGCATCCTGGCGAAACAGGAATGGGACAGGCATGCGCATTCGGCCGGCAACGCTCGAGGACGCGCCGGAGGTGGCGCGGCTCTCGGCGCAATTCGCCGCGTATCTCTCGAGCCTCGGCGATAGCGAGCCTGGGCCGCTGACCGAGGACGCCTATCGGCGGGACGGGTTCGGCGCGCGGCCGCGATTCTCGGGCCTGGTCGCGGAAGCGGAGGGACGGCTCCTCGGCTATCTGCTGCACCATCCCGGCTACGACGTGGATCTCTGCGCGCCGGTAACGCATATGATCGACCTCTTCGTCGATCCCGAGGCGCGGCGGCGCGGTGTCGGGCGCGACCTGATCGCGGCCGTTTCGGCGGCGGCGCGGGCGGAAGGATCGGCGGCGCTGATCTGGACGGTCTACCGGCCCAACCGCCTCGCCTTTGTCTTCTATGAAGGAATCGGGGCTGAGGCCGTGCGCGACCTCGTCATCATGCGCTTGCGGCTCTAGCTGGCGGCGCTCGATTCCGCTTGGCCGGCGCTGATCCCGCCCGCCTCCTTCAAGGCGGATCCCAGCCTGCTCTTCGGCGCGGGCGCGCGGATCGAGATCGCGCTCCTCTCGGCGGAAGGGGAGCCGTCAATAGGTCGTGGAGCCCTGGTTCGGCTCGTCCTTTCTCGGCCGCCGCGCGGGGCTGCGGCAGGCCCCGAGCGCGGCGATCGCAAGCAGGGCCAAGGCGAAATGGCGTCGGCTCATGGGCTTTGAGCGCGCCAGAGCGGCCGGCGATGCTTTTCAGAGACCGGCCACCGTGGCGGCCAAGGCGGCGCGCCGTTCCGCCGGCACGACCAGAACCTCGCTGGCCGAGCCGAAGTCGAAGGGCCGCAGCCGGTAGGGGCCCGAGACGGATCGCGTCTCCACGCTCCACAATTGGCGGTCGGGGTAGAGCAACCCGTCGAGCGCCTCCGGCGCGCCGAGGCTGTCGCGGGTGCGCTGCGAGAGCTCGAACAGGATCACCGGGCGATCCTTGGAAATGCTGCGCGCGAGGCCGGCGAGCACCTGGCGCTCGAAGCCCTCGACGTCGATCTTGAGGATATCGATCTTCGGGGATCCGATCTCCGTCAGCGCCGCATCGCCCCGGCGCACCGGCAAGGCGAGCTCCGCGGGTCCGCCTTCCTCCGCAAAGCTTCCGGTTCCCCGGTTCGAACCCGACGGCGCACGGAACCTCAGAAGCGCGTCGCGCTCTGCAAGGCCGAAATCGAAAACCCTGACGCTCAGTGCGGGATTGGCGGCGAATTTGCGGCGAAGCTCCTCGCGCACCGGCGCGTAGGGCTCGAAGGCGAAGACGGCGCATCCCTGCAGCGCCATGAACAGCGCGTGATTGCCGATATTGGCGCCGACATCGAAGAAGCTGGGGGCGCGGCTCTCCGAACGGCGCAGCGCCGCCGCGACGTCGCCGAGCAGCAGCAGCTCATGGCGGGCATAGCCCCCATAGTGAAAGGCGCTCCAGTCGATGAAATTGTCCAGCCGTCCGGGATAGACGCCCGCGAAGAAGGGTACGGCGAACGCAAGCGCCGGCGCCTCGTCCGGGTCGCAGAGCAGCCGCAACAGTCGATCGCGGCCTCGGCGGATCCAATGCTGATGGCCCAGAAGTCGCTGCAACCGATAGCGGATGGGCAGCGGCGGGGGAGAAGCGCTTGAGGAAGACACCATTTCGAGGTCGATACGCTAGGCCGCCGCGGGGTTCCGCTCAAGTGCTATGGCGCCGGCTCCGCCGTCAATGTCGAGGACAGCGCGAAGACCTCGACGGGATCGGGAATGCCGCGCAAGAGATGGGCCCCGCGCGAGCGGAGCGGCCGGTCGATGTAACGGGCAAGCTCGCCCGAAATCAGCAGCGGCTCGCCCAACTCCTTGCAGAGGCCCTCGATGCGCGCGGCGCAGTTCACCGCCTGCCCGACCACGGTGAAGTCGAGGCGTACGGGCGCGCCGACATTGCCGAAATAGACGTCGCCGACATGGAGCGCGATGCCGCAGGCCAGCGGCCGGTGGCCGGCCTCGCTGCGGGCCTCGTTCAGCGAGGCGAGCCGCGCCTGCGCTTCGGCGGCGGCGGCCAGCGCACGCCTCGCCTTGACGCGGCAGTACTCCAGATCTTCGATCGGGAAGATCGCGAGCATGGCATCGCCGATGAACTTCAGGATGTCGCCCCCGGCGTTCTCGATGGGACCGGCCACCGTCGCGAAGAAGGCGTTCAGCGTCTCGATGAGCCGGTCGGGATCGAGCCGCTGCGCCAGCTCGGTCGAGCCGCGCAGGTCGCAATACCAGAGCACCGCGTGGATGGGCTCGGCGTCGCCGCGCCGGATCGTCCCGGCGAGGACGCGCCGCCCCGCATGATGGCCGAGATAGGTGTCGAGGAGCGTGGTCAGGACCCGGCTCTGCGCCTGCACCTCAAGGACGAGGGCCAGATACGGCATGAGCTGGTCGAGGCAGGCGAGCTCCCCGGTCTTGAAGCCGCCCGGCTGGTCGGTGGCGAAGGTCGCCGCGGCGGTGACGCCTCCTGTGAAGCGCACGGGCAGCGCCACATAGTCGGTCGCGCCCAAAGCCTGAACCTCGCGCAGCACCGGGAAGTCCAGCTCCTCGCTCGCGCGGTCGAGCCGCCGGCGCACGGCGCCCGCCCCCTCGTAGATGACGCGGATCGGGCTCTGCAGATAGGCCGCTGTGATCTCGACGCCGTGCTCGCGGTCGAGCTGCGTGCCCCGTTCGCCGCGCCGCCACAGCCAGATCGTCGCCAGCACCTGGGGGTGCAGCGTGCGCGTGTGCAGCGTCGCGCGCAGGAGCGGCACGCCGGCGGCGATCAAGGCCCCTCCCAGCTCCTCCAGGAACTCCGCGGTTCCGGGAATGAGCCGGCCTTCGTTGAGGATCCAGTCGCGGACCGCGTCGAGGCTGGGGCCCTTCTCGCCGCTCACCGCTTATGTCCCTTTCCGTAATAGGCCTCGAGGCGGCTCTGGACGATCTCGAACACGATCGACAAGAGCCAGTAGATGAGCGCGGCCGTGATCAGCATCTCCAGATGGCGGAACTCGGCGCGACCCGCTGTGCGCGCGATGAAGGTCAGCTCCCAGACCCCCATGACCGAAACCAGGCTGGAATCCTTGAGCATGGCGATGAACTGGTTGCCGACCGGCGGCACGATGAGCCGCATGGCCTGCGGCAGGACGATCTTGCGCAAGATCAGTCCTTCCTTCAGCCCGAGCGCCCGCGCCGCCTCGCGCTGGCCGTGCGGCACGCCCTCGATCCCGGCGCGGAAGATCTCCGCCATATAGGCGCCATAGCACAGCGAGAGCGCGATCACCCCCGATGGGACCGCCGGCAAGGTCAGCCCGATCTGCGGCAGTCCGAGATAGATCAGATAGACCTGGAGGATAAGCGGCGTGCCTCGGAAGAAGGAGATGTAGAAGGTCGCCACGCCGAAGGCGGGGCCGCTGCGCGACAGCCGGGCGAGCGCGCCGAAGAGCGCCAGGATGCAGGCGAAGAAGATGGAGAGCAGCGACACATAGACGGTCACCGCCGCGCCCTGGACGAGGAAGATGAGCCGGGTCCAGATGAAGCGATAGGAGAGGTCGAAGCTGACGAAGAAGGCGAGGAACAGCATCAGGAGCTCGGCCCACATCAGCAGCACCTGCCAGCGGAAGGGCAGGAGCAGCAAGAGGAGCAGGTTGAGCAGGGCGAGGACGCCGAGCACGATCCCGATCAGGATGCGCGCCGGCATCCCGCCGTCGATGCCGAGGGTGGAGCCGAAGGCCGGCGCCAGCGCACGGCCGAGGGCGGTATCGGTCAGGTCGATGGCGGCGGCGGAGGCGGCAACGCCGAAAACCAGCAGGAGCCGCAGCAGCCAGCTCCGGTCGAGAGGTCCTATGAGCCGCGCCGCCTCCGCCATCTAACCGGTCAGGAAGCCGCTTTCGCCCGCGTCAGGTCGGCCCCGAACCATTTCTGTGACAGCTTGGTCAGGGTGCCGTCGTCATGCATTGCCTTCACGATCTCGGCGATCTTGGCGTCGAACTCCGGATCGCCCTTATCCGTGGCCACGGCGAGCGGCTCGTAGAATGCCGGATCCCCGAGCACGCGCAGCGGATAGCCGTTCTTGATGGCGTCGTTGATGACGGTCAGTGACGACATCGCGGCATCCAGCCGCTTACCGTCCCCCAGCCGGAGATCGTCCAGCGCGTTCGTGTCGGTCTCGTAGGTGCGGATCTCCTTCGCTTCGACCTTGTAATCGAAGGGAGGAACGCCTTCGGCGTCGATCTTGAGGTCCTTCTTCAGATACGCCTCATAGGTGCAGCCGCCGCACACGCCGATGACCTTGCCGTTCAGGTCCTCGACCGTTTGCGCCTTCGAATCCTTGTGAACCGCGAAGGAGGCGGGCGTGAAGTAATAGATCGCCGGGAAATCCAGCACGCGCGCGCGCTCGGAGGTCGGGGTCATGGAGCCGACCGACATGTCCCAGCGGTCGCCCCAATTGCCGGCGGTGATGACCTCCCAAGCCGGGGTGATAATCTTCAGCTCCGTGCCCAGACGCTTCGCGATCTCGCGACCGACATCGATGTCGAATCCTTCGAACTCGTTCTTGTCGTTGAGGAAGGATTGGGGCGGATAGGCGGGATCGGAGGACATGGTGAGGGTCTTGGTCTTCATGACCCGGTCCAGCACCTCTCCCGCGCCGGCGGGCGATGCCACCCCCAAGGCAAGCGCGAGCGCAAGCCCGGTTCCGGCCAGGCGGAACGTCAAAGCTTTCATGATTTTGCGTCTCCCTATTCGAATGGATGGCTTCTTATGGGCCAATCGGCCGTCCCGCTTCAGGAAAGAGCGGTTGATTGCCGGTTCACCCGGGCCAAGCCCGGAGCCTAGCCCCTCGCGCCCCGGTCACGCAACGCGCGCAGGGCCGGGGCGTCAGATGTCACGGTCGGGCGAGGTGCGGCATGTCGGCAACGCTTCCGCGCCGGATTGCCGCGCGGCAAGCCCGAAATTGCAGGAAATCTCTTTCAGGGATAGGCTCTTCTGCGATTCTGAGGGGCGAGGCCGGAGGACCGGGCTCGCCAGGGCATGAATTGCATGACTTGCCGAAGAACGGCGGAGGACGAACAGATGATGAAGTCTCGACTGATGGCCGGCCTGGTGGCCGGAGCGGGCCTTGCGCTCCTGGCTGCCGC
>DATIDB010000149.1:0-7870 GCA_035456545.1 Alphaproteobacteria bacterium
CTAAAAAACGATAAAATTTTCGATCAAATGCATTACATAAGGTTATGGGTCGCAGCATGGCTTCAATTAGGGACGCCGGGTATACGCCCGCTCCCGATACGGCGACAGCTCCACCAGCGCCGCCATCTCCCGCTCCATCGCCGCGTGCTCGCGCTTGAGGAAATCGGCGACCGCCTTGCGCAATGCCGCATCGGCGATCCAATGCGCCGACCAAGTCTCGACCGGCAGATAGCCGCGCTGGATTTTGTGCTCGCCTTGCGCGCCGGCCTCGACGCGGGCGAGACCGTGCGCGATGGCGTAGTCGATGGCCTGGTAGTAGCAGGCCTCGAAATGCAGGAACGCGACGTCGGCCGAGCAGCCCCAGTTACGGCCGTAGAGCGTGTCGGCGCCCTTGAGATTGAGCGCGCCGGCGATCGGCCGGCCGTTCCGCTCCGCCATGATCAGGACGACCTTGTCTCCCATCGCCGCTCCCAGGAGGTCGAAGAACGCGCGCGTCAGGTAGGGGCTGCCCCATTTGCGGTCGCTGGTCGATGTGTAGAAGCGGAAGAAGGAGTCCCAATGCTTGCCCGTGATCTCTGGTCCGGTGAGCGCCCGCAAGCTGACGCCGGCTTCCCCGACGGCGGCGCGCTCCTTGCGGATCGCCTTGCGCTTGCGCGAGGCGAGCGCGGCTAGGAAATCGTCGAAGCTGGAATAGCCGCGGTTCTCCCAATGGAACTGCATGCCCGTGCGGATGAGGAAGCCCGCGGCGCCGAGTGCCGCGATATCCTCGCGCGTCGCGAAGGTGACGTGAAGCGATGACACTCCGATCTGCTCGGCCGCGGCGATCAACGCGCGGGCGAGAACCGCGCGTATGGCGGGCGCATCGGCGCCCGCGCCTGCCAGAAGCCGCGGGCCCGGCACGGGGGTGAAGGGCACCGCGGCCTGCAGCTTGGGGTAATAGCGCCCGCCCGCGCGCTCCCAGGCCTCCGCCCAGCCCTGGTCAAAGACGTACTCACCCCAGGAATGCGATTTCAGATAAAGCGGGACCGCGCCGATCAGCCGGCCGCTTGCGCTTTCGAGCAGCAGATGCGCCGGCCGCCAGCCGGTCTGTCCGCCGACCGAGCCGGAGGCCTCCAGCGCCTCGAGAAAGGCATGGCTGACGAACGGGTTGGCCGAACCCGCGCAGGCATCCCACTCGGCCGCCGGCACGGCGGCGATCGAGGAGGCGAGCCTTGCGACGGTTTCGGGCGCGTCATCGGGCATGGCTAGAGCAAGATAGGTGTGGGCCGGCGCGCGAGAAACCCTCTTTCTGTCGGAAGGCCGGGCGCGCCGTTCGGCGGGATTGCCGCCCGCCCCGCCCTGGGCTACAGCCTTGGGGCCCGGCCCCGATATCCGGGCGAACGGGGACCTCCATGGCGAACGAGCCTGCCTACGACATCGTCATCATCGGCGCCGGCCATAACGGCCTCACTTGCGCCGCCTATCTCGCGCGCAAGGGATACCGCGTGAAGGTGGTCGAGCGCCGGGGCGTGGTCGGCGGCGCGGCGGTGACCGAGGAGTTCCACCCCGGCTTCCGCAACTCGGTCTGCTCCTATGTCGTCAGCCTGCTCGACCCGAAGATCATCCGCGAGCTCGAGCTGGAGCGGCACGGGCTCTCCATCCTCGACCGGCCGTCGGGGAGCCTCTCGTTGCTGCCCGACGGGCGCTTCCTGCGCCTCGCGCGCGAGATGGACCAGGCCGAGCGCGAGATCGGCAAGTTCTCCCAGCACGACGCCCAGGTCTATGGCCGCTTCGAGGCGGAGATCGCCGAGGTCGCGGAAATCTTCCGCTCGGTCACGACCGAGACGCCGCCCAATCTCGGCGGCGGCTTCGGCGACGTGCTGAGCCTGCTCAAAGTCGCCAACCGCGCGCGCAAGCTCACGCCGCGCCAGCAGAAGTCCTTCGTCGAGCTGATGACGATGAGCATCGGCGACTATCTGGACGACTGGTTCGAGAGCGATCCGATCAAGGGGCTGTTCGGCTTCGAGGCGGTGGTCGGCAACCTGGTCAGCCCCTATACCGGCGGCTCGGCCTATGTGCTGATCCACCACTATTTCGGCGGCGTCAACGGCAAGACCGGCACCTGGGGCTACGCCAAGGGCGGGATGGGCGCGATCACCCAGGCGATGGCGCGCTCGGCCGGCGAATACGGCGCCGAGATCGAGGTCAACGCGCCGGTCAGGGAGGTCATCGTGGAGGGCGGGCGCGCGCGCGGCGTGGTGCTCGCCGACGGCCGCGCCATCCGCGCCCGCGCCGTCGCCGCGAACGTCAATCCGAAGCTGCTTTATCTCAGGATGCTCGACGGCTCGGCGCTGCCGAGCGACTTCCGCCGCGACATGGAAGGCTGGCGCTGCCGCTCCGGCTCGTTCCGGATGAACGTCGCGCTCTCGGAGCTGCCGCGGTTCGAAGGCCTCCCCGCCCGCGAGCCGGAGAAGCTGATGATGGCCTCGATCGACATCGCCCCCTCGCTCGCCTATCTGGAGCGCGCCTATGACGACGCCAAGGGCGGGAGCTGGGCGAAGGAGCCGATCGTCTCCATGTGCATCCCCTCGATCCTCGACGACACGCTGGCGCCGAAGGGCTGCCACGTGATGAGCCTCTTCTGCCAGCACTTCCATCCGGAACTGTCGGGCGGCAAGACCTGGGATGAGGCGAAGGGCGAGGCCGCCGACCTCATCCTCGACACCGTCGCCCGCTATTCGCCGAACTTCAAGCGCTCGATCCTCGGGCGGCAGGTGCTGAGCCCGCTGGACTTGGAGCGCGAATTCGGCCTCGTCGGCGGCGACATCTTCCACGGCGCGCTGCATCTCGACCAGATCTACAGCCTCAGGCCCGCCGCCGGTTACGCCGACTACCGGGGGCCGGTGAAGGGGCTCTATCACTGCGGCTCGGGCGCCCATCCCGGCGGCGGCGTCTCGGGCCTCCCCGGCCACAACGCCGCGCGCGAGATCGCCAAGGATTTCCGGCGGGGTCGGGTGGCGGCTTGACGCTGCGAAGGGCGCGCGAGCCGGGGCTAACCCACAAGAGCAAGAGAAAGTAACAATTTCCTCGTGTTAAGGTTGCAGTCCTCCGCAAGAGGAGGGCTGCACCATGACTGACGGCGCTCTTTCGACATCCACGACCGCGGGAACGCCAACTAACGCCTCGACCTGGAAACTCTACCTGCTGGGGCTCACCGATTATGTCCGGCACGGAACCAAGTCGACCGTCGTGGCGCTGAACTATGCCCTATCCACGCTCAACGGCAGCATCACCTTGTTGCTGGTGCTTCTCCTGATGACCCCGATTCTGGGGCTTATCGCCGCCTGGATCTACAAGCCGACGACCGAACGCGACGCGTTTACGCTCGGCTTTGCGGTGTTTTCGATCTTCGCGCTGGTGCCCGGCGACCCCGCCGGTCCGGTGAAGGAACTCGAGGTGTCGCCTGCGAGCATCCGAATGGGGGCGGTCTTCATCGCGCCCGCCTTCGCACAGCAGTCGCCGTCCTCTTCCGGGACGGCGACGGTGATTCTGAAATTCGAAGGCCCGCCGCCCGGGAGCACTGCGGTTTCCGTGTGCAATCTCAGCGCGGACCGGGTACTTGGCGTGTTCGATGTCGAGAAGTCGCTGAAGCTGGTGGGGCACAGCGGCGACCGTATCCAGCTTGCCTTCGAAGCGCCGGGATACCGCAGAACGGTGGTCGAGCTGACCCTGGGCCAGGAGCAGCGATTTGACGTGAATCTGGAGAAGACGATCGCGCCTCTGTTCCTGCAGCGTCTCTATCCGGCGATGGAGGGTCATGCGGTCGCAGTGACGGGCAACAGCCCCGACACGCTTTAGCGAATTGGGCGCGAGGTCAGCCCCTCTTCGCCGCCTTGAAGCGCAGCCGGACGTAATCGGCGATCCAGCTTCCGTCCGGCCGCTGGAGGTGCGGGCGCAGCTTCTCCCGCAGTTCGGCGAGAAAGCCGGCGCGCGCATCCGCCGGCAGGCGCGCGAGCGGCGTCTCGGCAAAGGTCTCCAGCCAGCCCGCGATGTCTCCGGGCAGCGGCGTCGGGCGGGGAAAGAGTTCGATCGTCTCGACCGCGAAGCCGCCCGCCTCGAGCTTCCCCTGATAGTCCTTCGCGCTCGGGAAGTACCAGGGAAGCTCGGGCGCGAGTCCGCGCCGCTCCAACGCGTCCCTCAGGGCGCCGGCGATATGCGCGACGTTGCCCTCCCCGCCCATCTCGCCGACGAAGCGGCCTGCGGGCTTGAGCGCCCGGTGAACTCCGGCGATCACGGCGTCGGCTTGCCGGATCCAATGCAGCACGGCGTTCGAGAAGACGGCGTCGAACTCGCCCGCGAAGGGGAGGGCGCGGGCATCCGCGACGCGCGCATCGAGTCCGCGCAGGCGCGCCGCGGCGACCTGCTCGGGGCTGGCGTCGACGCCGACCACCGTGCAGCCGAGCGCGGCAAGCCTCTCCGTCAGCGCGCCGTCCCCGCAGCCGAGATCGAGCACGCGCTCGCCGGGCCTCGGCCGGAGCAGCTCGACGACCGGCTGGCCCAGCTCGGCGACGAAGCGGGCGTTCCTTGCGTAGGTTTCCGGGTTCCAGCGCTGGCCCGCGGCCTCGCCGGTCATTGCAGGAGGCTGGGCGTCGTGCTCTCGCCGCCGTCCTGGGCGGCGGGCGGGGCTGGGGGCTGCGGCGTCGAAGAGCCGCCTCCGCCCGTGCCTCCCCCGCCGGTGACACCGCCGCTCCCGCCGCCCGAGAAGATGAAGCGGCCGAGCAGGTCGACCAGGTTGATGGCGTCCTGCGTGTAATGGATCTGCCCGCCGGGCTGAAGCATCTCCTCCGAGCCGCCGGGGTCCAGCACCATATAGGCGGTTCCGAGGAGCCCGTCGCTCTGGATGCGGGCGGTGGTGTCCTCCGGGAGCTTGAGGGCGCTGTCGACGGAGATGCGCACCACGGCGCGGTAGGTTTTCGGATCGAGGTGCTGGCCGATCACGCTCCCGACCTTGATGCCGGAGAGGCGGACGTCGCTGCCATTGGCGAGGCCGTCGACCTTGTTGAACCGCGCGATCAGCTCGTAGCCGTCGGTCGCCCGGACATTGCTCGAGCTGTAGGCGAAGAAGAGGAAGAGCCCGGCGACGACCAGGACGACCGCGCCCATGATGGTTTCGATGACGCTGCGCCGCATGGGCTCAACTCCCGGTCACGAAGGCGGGGTCCAAGGTTCGTAGTCCCCGGTCGCGGGCTGGCGCATGCCGCCCTCCAGGGTGTGGCCCGAGGGGCGGTAGGCCGCCGGCGTGCCGGTCAGGTTGGGCAGGTGTTCCTTCTGCCAGGGATAAAGCGGCCGCCCGCCGTCCCGCGGCGGCTCCTGGAGGGTGAAGTGCAGCCAGCCATGCCATTGCGGGGGCACCTTCGAAGCCTCGGGCTCGCCCTTGTAGACGACCCAGCGGCGCTCCTTGCGGCCCTGGATGCGGCTCGGCGCGCGGTAGTACCGGTTACCGTAGGCGTCCTCGCCCACATAGGTGCCGCGCAGCCAGGTGTAGAGTCGGGTCCCTACGCTCATCAGCCGGTCGCAATTAACCCTTGGATTCGTGCGGCCGGACTATGGCAAAAGGCGCGGATGGCGTCCAGGCCCGGGAGTTCCGCCGCGCCCGGGGCCGTCCTCCCGGCGCACATCATCTTGGGCGGGCGACCGGTCAGCTTACAAAATCTTGTTGTGCGCTCCGGCCCGACTTGGTAGGGTTGGAGTCCGGTCGATTGCGGCTGGTCCTCCTGCCCCGGCAGGACGATCCAACCAAAATCCCCGGGTCTCGAAATCTCTCCAAAGTCGTTTCGCCCGGGCAGGCAAGTGCTCCGCCCGTAAGGCGCTCTGCGATTATTTGTTCGGAGCCCCGAATTTACTTTCCATGACTTCGCGAATACTTCGAAGGAATAGGGGTTGGGGCGATTTTTTCTCTTGCCTCCCGTCCCACTGAGGCGCAACATCTTTGAACCGAGGCGAGGACCCCCACAACATCTTGGGGCCGCGCAATCGGAATGAGCCGGGGCCCTTCGGGAGCAAGGCCCTCTCGAGTCGCAAAAGAGAAGGGGGGAAACAAATGCGCATCGAGCGCCGCTTCACGACCGAAGGCCAGTCGCCCTATGCCGGGATCGCGTTCCGCGCGGCGGTCAGCGAAATCCGCAATCCGGACGGCTCGGTGGTCTTCCACCTCGCCGACATCCTCGTGCCCGAGGACTGGTCGCAGGTCGCATGCGACGTGCTCGCGCAGAAATACTTCCGCAAGGCCGGCGTTCCGGCGCGCCTGAAGCCCGTCGTCGAATCCGACGTGCCGGATTGGCTGTGGCGTCGCGTGCCGGACGAGGCGGCGCTCTCGGAATTGCCGGAGGGACAGCGCTGGGGCGGCGAGCGCGATGCGCGCCAGGTCTTCGACCGGCTCGCCGGCACCTGGACCTATTGGGGCTGGAAGGGCGGCTATTTCGACGGCGAGGAAGACGCGCGCGCTTTCCATGACGAGCTGGCCTTCATGCTGGCCCGCCAGATGGGCGCGCCGAACTCCCCGCAATGGTTCAACACCGGCCTCTTCTGGGCCTATGGCATCGACGGGCCGAGCCAGGGCCATTTCTATGTCGATTTCCGCACCGGCCAGCTCGTGCGATCGCAATCCGCCTACGAGCATCCGCAGCCGCATGCCTGCTTCATCCAGTCGGTCGCCGACGACCTCGTGAACGAGGGCGGCATCATGGACCTATGGGTGCGCGAGGCGCGGCTCTTCAAATACGGATCGGGCACCGGCACGAACTTCTCCAAGCTGCGCGGCGAGAACGAGAAGCTGTCGGGCGGCGGTCGCTCCTCGGGCCTGATGAGCTTCCTCAAGATCGGCGACCGCGCGGCCGGCGCGATCAAGTCCGGCGGCACCACGCGCCGCGCGGCCAAGATGGTGACGGTCGATCTCGATCACCCGGACATCGAGAGCTACATCGAGTGGAAGGTGGTCGAGGAGCAGAAGGTCGCCGCGCTCGTGGCCGGCTCCAAGCTCGCGCAGCGGCATCTCGGCGCGGTCATGAAGGCCTGCGCCGGTGCCACCGATATCGGGGAAGCCCGCTTCGATCCCAAGAAGAACCCGCTGCTGAAGGATGCGATCCGCGGCGCGCGCCGTTCCATGATCCCGGAGAGCCTGGTCCAGCGCGTTCTGCAATTCGCGCGCCAGGGATTCACGCAGATCGACTTCCGCACCTACGACACCGATTGGGATTCCGAGGCCTACCTGACCGTCTCCGGCCAGAACTCGAACAATTCGGTGCGCATCTCCAACGACTTCATCCGCGCGGTCGAGGAGGGTGGCGATTGGACGCTGATCCGCCGCACCGACGGCAAGCCGCACAAGACCCTGAAGGCGCGCGCGCTCTGGGACAAGATCGCCTACGCCGCTTGGGCCTGCGCCGATCCCGGCGTGCAGTTCGACACCACCATCAACGAGTGGCACACCTGCCCCGCCTCCGGCCGGATCAACGCCTCCAATCCGTGCTCGGAATACATGTTCCTCGACGACACGGCCTGCAATCTCGCCTCGCTCAACCTGCTGACCTTCCGGGGCGAGGACGGCGGCTTCGACATCGCCGCCTACGAGCATGCGGTGCGCTTGTGGACGGTCGTGCTCGAGATCTCCGTGCTGATGGCGCAGTTCCCGTCGAAGGAGATCGCGCTGCTCTCCCACGAGTTCCGCACGCTGGGGCTCGGCTACGCCAATCTCGGCGGGCTCCTGATGGCCTCGGGCCTCTCATACGACAGCGCCGAGGGGCGCGCGCTCACGGGCGCCCTGACGGCGATCATGACCGGCGTCTCCTACGCGACCTCGGCCGAGATGGCGGGCGAGCTCGGCGCCTTCCCG
>DATIDB010000150.1:0-2928 GCA_035456545.1 Alphaproteobacteria bacterium
AATAGGGCGCGGTCGTCGACGAGATGCTCCATCACCTCCGCGCACCAGACGAGGTCGAATTCCCCGAACCGCCAATCGGCGTCGAGATCCACATCGGCGAAGTCATGCCGTACCGCCACCTCCCGGTAGCGCGGCTTCAGCCGCTCCGCGCGCATGTCGATGCCGAGGTAGCGACTGATCCGCCCGCGCTGCGCGCGGTCGAGATACCGAAGCACGAGCCCGCTGCCGCAGCCGACATCCAGCACCTCCAGCCTCGCAGGAGCGGGCATCTCCTCGATGAGCCGCACCAGATAACGGCAGCGGTCGTGGATGTCGTAGCCGCGGGTCAGCTTGAGATAGGGCATGCCCAAGAGGCTTTGCGCCATCTGGTCGAGCCGGGAGGCGAGCGTATTCATGACCGTAGCGGGGTTCCTTCAGCCTTGCGGGATGGCGGCTTCTATAGCGGAACGGCGGGGCCGCGGCCAGGAGCGCCCGCGCCTCGCTCAGCCGCCGCCGCGTCCGAGGCGCTCGAGCCGCTCGATCCAGCGGCGTCCCTTGGCGCGGCCCATGGTCTCGACGCTGCCGACGATCGTTTCCCGAATCGGGGCGATGCCGCAGAAGGCCAGGATGTTGCGTTCGAGGTTCTTCAGGCTATGCGCTCCGAAATACCAGCGATAGACCAGGGCCGGCATTCCCATCGTCACCACGATCCGCGCGCTCTTGCCCCTTAGGCGCTTGGAGAAGGCCCCCGCGCGGGAGTCCAAGGCGAAGCCGGGCCGGAGCGCCTGTTCGAGGAACGCCTTGAAGAGCGCCGGGAGGGTGCCGAGCCAAAGCGGATAGATGAGGACCAGGTGCTCCGCCCAGGCGATGGCGGCCTGCGCCCCCTGTATGGCCAAGGGAACCGGGCCCTCCTCCCATTCCGCCTTGCTGCGGAGGATCGGGAACTCCAGCTCCGTCACGACGATCTCGCGGACCTCGTGACCGCCCGCCATGGCGCCGCGGATATAGGCCTCAGCCAAGGCATTGCCGAAATGCCCGCCGCCGGGCGTGGGATGTCCTTGCAGGACGAGGATGCGGCGAGCCATGCGGGCGCCTGGCCTCAGGCGGCGAGGCGCTCGCCGGAGTTGGCGGCGGCCTTGGGCTCGCAATAGCCGATCACGGCCCGGCCCTTGGAGTTCGTGGCCAGGGGCTGCGCCATCCGGCGGGAGTCGATGAGGACCTCGAGCAGCGCCGCGGGATTCTTCACGGCAGCCTCGGCCAGAACCGCGAGGAGGCCGAACACGGCCAGCGCGAGCACGGCCAGCCCGAGTGCGTGGTTCGCCACCATATCGTTTCCTTCCATGTCCCTGAGAGCTCTATCTCGAATTCTGTTGCAACGCACAATATGGCTGCATCACTGTCCTAATCAATCGAAATAAGGACACTGGTATACCAGATATCAGCAACGCTGCTCTGCAACATGCGCATGGCCTGATGAGCCTTGCGCGCGAGGGTCAGGCGGTGGTGTTGGCGAACCAGTTCGGGCTGAGATGGTCCTCAACGCCCCGGACACCGGGGATCGCCGAAAGCGCCTTGCGCAGGGCGTGGCGATGCTCTTCGGAGCGGACGATCCCCCAGATATGGACGACGCCCTCGCTGACGACGAGGTTCATGCGGTCGCGCTCCAGCCACGGGTTCTTCGCCAATAGCACCCGAACCTCGGAGCGGATGCGGCCATCCCGCTCCGCCCCATCCTCCACGGCCGGCGCGGGCCGCCGCGCGATCAGGCCGTGCAGAAGATTCGCCCGGCTGAGGATGCCGACCAGCCGCCCCTCCTCCACCACCGGCACGCGCTTGATGCGCCGAGCCTCCAGCAAGCGGGCGACCTCATCCAGCGACGTATCCGGATCGACGGTGACGACATCCCCCGTCATCACCTCGCGCGCGGTGGTGCCATGGGCCTTGGCGAAGCGATCCGGGACCACTCCAGGCCCGGTGAAGAGGCTGAGCCAGGGCGAAGCGCCGGGCTCGGTGTCCGTTTCCGGCCGCCGCATCAGATCGCCTTCGCTGACGATGCCGACCAGCTTGCCCCGATCGAGCACGGGTACGGCGCTGATCCGGCGCTGGATCAACAGGGCCGCGATTTCCGGGACCGTGGTCTCCGGCCCGACGGTGACGACTTCCGAGGTCATGACGTCTCGTGCGCGCATCTGCATCCTCCCTGAGCGCTCTTCCCTTGGGCAAAACTATTGCCTCGCCCCCTTGAGGCGCGGATCGTCGCGGCCCGGCGACTGCCGCGCCCTCAATCCACGCGCCGTGGCGACCACCCTGTCCAAGAAGGCGTCGTAATCCGCCGAACGCCGCGAGCCCCGTGCCGGCTCTTCGTTTGCGTAGCCGGACCGCGCGCCCGCCAGGCTCCCTTCGGCATCGCCCAACATGGGATAGAGGAAGGCCGTGTCGCCGGACGGCGCCACCTCGCCGACATGCCGGCTCGCCTGGTCGATCTCGAACCGGCCATCCGCGTCGGGGGCCGAGAGCAGCACCACGCCGCTCAGGGTCTCCGTCTTCACCTCGGCGTTGCGCGCCGCGTCGCGTTCGAACCGCTCGCGCGGATAGACGGCCGTAAGGCTGCCGCGATCGTCGAGCTGTGCGCGTGGCATGGCTGGGATCCTCTGGCTTCCCGGAATCAACGCGCCACGGACCGCCCTGTTCGCCCGCAAGGCGCAACCGCCAGACGGGATTCTCCGTTGCCCCCGGCGAGAGGAGGTGTGCGCAATGGCCGATTCCGGAAGCGGCGAGCGGGAAGCGATGCGGCGGGAAGCCGCGATGCGGCGCGAACGGATCGCGGCGGCGCTCGGCGCCATGCGGGAGGAGTTCGAGCCCGGCGCCATGGCCCATCGCGCAGTCCGCCGAATCGATTGGCGGGACCTTAGGGCCGCGTCCATCGTCCTGGGGCGCACGCTGCGGGAC
>DATIDB010000151.1:0-3394 GCA_035456545.1 Alphaproteobacteria bacterium
AAGCCGGGATCGCGAAGGCGCGCGCCGCGTCCCTGGCTCTCCTGGTCTGCGCCGCGATCGAGGGGCTGCTCCTCTTCGCGCGCGCCTATCGCGATTGCGCGCCGCTCCTCATCGTCGCCGCGGAGCTGGAGCGCGCGATCGAGGAGGCGACTCCGAATCGGCGCGGCGCCCGCCGGCGCTGAGCGGCAACGCTCACCCTCATCCGCGCCGAGGGGCGGGAGTCGTCGCCGCCAGGCACAGCGCCAGGAAGGTCAGCGCCGCGTTGACCGCGTGCGAGTATTCCCATTGCCGGCGCAGTGCCCCCCAGTTCAGTGGGATCGCCGTCCAGTTCTCGGTCGCCTGGCTGGCCGGGAAGATCCAGGCGAAGAAGATCGCCCGCGTGGCGAGGATCGGCGCCGCCGCACCGAAAGCCGCCCAGGCGCTCAGGCCCCTGCGCCACAGCGTTGCGCCGAGCCCGAGATTCGCGGCGATCGCGCCGAACGGCGCGATCGCGAACAGCGCCCATCCGCGATAGGCCTGCTGCGCGGGTGGCATAGCCCTCGGCCGGCGTCGGCAGCTTGTTCGGCATGGCGAAGGGACGCGCCCCGCCGGGGATCGGCGCCACTCCCGGGACCACGATGGCGAGGATCGCAAGAGCGCCATGATCGTTTCTTTGGTCCGTTTCCCCGTTTCGCGAGGAACCCCCGGACGGGCGACCGATTCACCCCATCCGTCCGTCGCGGAGGCTCCGCGCCATCGCTGTGCCGTATTCGGCCAGCGAGAACACGAGAAAGGGGACGAAGATCAGGAATACGCGCGCCTCGTTGACGATGCCGAAGCACAGCACCGCCGCGAGCAGGCCGAGCGCGAAGAGGCCTTGCGCCAGCCGGCGAGGACCCGCTTCCCTCACGCCCCACGCCGCCAGCGCCGCGCCGTAGAGGAGAAGCAGCGCGATCCACGCGTCGATATAGAGCCTCGGCGTCAGGAGGTTCTCGGCGATCGCGTACAGGTTCGGGCCGAGCTGGAGGTAGTTCCCGGCGATGCGGACGCCCTGGTAGTGCGCGCCGCCCGTCTCTTCGACCAGGAGCCAGGCGCGGACGATCGCGGCATAGGCGGCGGTGGTCGCGATCAGCAGGGCACCCGCCGCGATCTCGCCCCATGCGAGGCGTCCGCGCTTCGCGAGCAGCAGGCGGGCCGCGCCCATGCAGATCAGCCAGAGCCCGAAGAACGCGGCCGACTCCCGATTGACCAGGGCCGGCAGGAACAAGAGAAGGAAGAGCGCCATCGATCTCGGCTCCGGCGCCTCCCAGCGCTGAATCAGGAAGGCAAGGCCCGACAGGATCGCCACGTCGAAGAAGTCCCAGGGGAAGAGCCAGCCGTCGCCGAAGAGGAGAAACAGCACCGAGCCGGCGAGCGTCAGCGCCAGCGCCGCCGGGAGGCTGCGCGTCTGCAGCGCGGTCAGCGCGAACAGCGCGCCGTTCTTCGCGCAGATCGCGATCAGGAAGAAAAGGCGAAGCGCGAAATGCGGCTCGCTCTCCTGCGGCAGCATCGCGTGCTGGAGCCACTCCACGCCCCGCAGCGCCAGCGGCCCGAGCAGCCGTCCCTGGTTGGCGGCCCAATGCGGCCGGCCTTCCAGAACCCCGCCTGCGGCCTCGGCGAGCTGCGGGAGATTCGCCCTGTGCATCAGGTCGACCAGGGCGAATTCGTTGCAGGACAGGGCGAGCACGCTGAGGGCGGCCGCGGCCCAGGGCCACGCCCTCCGGCTGCGCCCAAGCGGCGCGGGCCGGCACCCCAGCGACAGGTCCATGAATTCGTCCCCCGAGCCGCCCTCGCCTCATGCCCCCGGCGGCGGGCGGATCATATCCGCCCGACCGGGCTCCGAGGCAACCGGAATCCGCTCGAGGGCTACTCGGCTCCGAGCCGCGGCCAATTGCGATCCGCGGCCTCGATGTGCGCGCCGACGTCGGACAGCCAACGCTTGCGGATATCCTGGCTGTAGTTGAAATAAAGTTTGCCGTTGACCACCGAGAACGCCTCCGGATCGGTCGGCGCGAGCGCGCCCTTGGCGGCGGCATAGGCGCAATAGCCGCCGTATCGCGGAAGGTAGCGCTCGGGTTCCGCCGCGAAGGCGTCGCGGTGCGCGGCGCTGGCGAAGCGGTATGTCACGCCCGCATGCTCGACCGTGTATGCCTCGGACCCTCTCACCGGCGCGCCGCCGGCGAAGTAGGAGACCGGATCGTAGCCGCCCGTGCCGATGCCCTCGGGCGCGAAGACCTTCTCCGCCTCGGCGGGCGCGGCCACGCCCGCGCTCAGGATCGCGGCCCAAAGAAAGAGCGCCCAGCGGCGGCGCGGCCTGGTCATGGAACGGCCTCCTTCAGAAAAGGCTAACCTGTCGTCTCCATCCTGGAGGCGAGGGGAGCGTCGGCGCCAATCACATTCGCTGGAGCAAAGCCGCGGCCTCGGCGTTGACGCTCCGCGCTCCTCTGCCCGAAACTGGGCGGGGCAGTCGCCCTTGTTCATTCAGGAGGTTTTCGAGATGCGCTTCTTCCGCGAGAGTTGCCGCTTCCTCTGCCTGCCTCTTGCCGCGCTCATGATTCTGGTGAGCGCGCCGCTGACGACCGTGCATGCCGCCCTCGTGACCACCGACGAGGTCGTCGCCGATCCGGCCGCGACCGCCGCCGCCGACCGCGAGAAGATCGTGAACTTCCTGCGCCAGGAGGGCGTGCGCGATCAGCTCGTCTCCCTGGGCGTCAGCCCCGCCGAGGTCGAGGCGCGCCTGGCCGCGCTCTCGCCGGCCGAGCTGTCCCAGCTCTCCGACCGCATCGACGCGATGCCGGCCGGCCAGGGCGGCATCGGCGTGGTGGTCGGCGCGATCCTGATCATCTTCCTGGTGCTGCTGCTGACCGACCTTCTCGGCCTGACCGACGTGTTCCCGTTCGTTCACAGCCAGCGCTGAGAGCATGGGCGAGCGTCCATACCGACCGTTGCGGGCGCTCGCCCCGCTTTTCCTACTTGGCTTCCTGGCCGGCTGCGCGACCCCGGCGCAGGTTACCGAGCTGCGGCAGGATCCCGGTGGCCTGCCGCCCAAGGTCGAGCTCGCCGATGTCCCCTTCTTCCCACAGGAGGATCTCTGGTGCGGGCCGGCCGCCATCGCCATGACGCTGGCCTGGTCGGGACTGCCCGTCACCCAGGAGCAAATGGCGGCCCAGGTCTACACGCCCGGCCGCGAAGGCACCTTGCAAACCGATCTGATTGCCGGAGCGCGTCGAAACGGCCGCCTCGCCGTCGAGGTGAGGGACCTTCGCCGCCTGTTGACCGAGCTTGCGGCGGGCAATCCCGTCCTTGTCTTCCAGAATCTCGGGCTCTCGGTGGCGCCCGTCTGGCACTACGCGGTCGCCTTCGGCTACACGCTGGA
>DATIDB010000152.1:0-2869 GCA_035456545.1 Alphaproteobacteria bacterium
GTCGCGCGCGAGCTGATGGCCGCGGCCGAAGCCGAGGCGCGCCGGCGCGGCGGCTCGCTCTACGTCACCACGAGCCGGCGCACGCGGCCCGACGCGGCCGAGGCGATCGAGCGGAGTCTTCCCGAAGGGTCGCGGCTCTTCCGCTGGCGGCCCGAAGCGGCGGCGCAGGATAATCCCTATCTTGGCCTGCTGGCGCTCGCGGACTCTTTCATCGTGACCGGGGACAGCGCCTCCATGATGGTCGAGGTGGCGCGGCTCGGCCGGCCGCTCGCCATCTTTCCGCTGCCGGTGGGCGTATCGGGGGTCGAGCGCCCGCTCTACGCGTTGGGCCGCGCCTTCCATCCGGCGCCCGGCGCGGGGCGGCGCCGGCTGCGGCTGCTGGAGCCGGTCGGAAACTTCCTATACGACACGGTCGGGCTGCCCTATTCGCGCGACTTGACCATGCTGCACGAGGCGCTGATCCGGCGCGGCATGGCGGTCAGGCTCGGCGAGCCGTTCCCGGACCGGCGCGCCGCGGCCGAGGACGAGCTGGCGACCGCCGCGGGCCGGGTGCGTGGTCTGCTCTCCCCGGCCTAGCCGCGCTTGCGCGACAGCACCGCGCAGACGCCCAGATAATATTCCTGCGGAAAGGCGTCGGTCGCCCAGACGGGATCGAGGCCATAGGCTTTCAGGTCGTCGATGCGGGCGCGGAAATAGTTGCGCGCCAGCACATTGAGCCAGCGTCGGCCGGTCCTGTTGCAGTCGCGGAACGGCTCGACCCTCAGGGTATGCCCGCCCGAGACGCGGGCCACCTCGCTCAGCGCCTGATGGCGTATCCGCTCCATCTGCTCCAGCGCGAGCACGGTCAACACCAGGTCCATTGAGCCCGCGTCATAGGGCAGCGCCGCGGCGGTGCCCTGGCGAAATTCGATCCGACGGAACGCGGCGGGGTCTCGAGGCGGCAAAGGGGAGAAGGCGACCAGATGCTCCGGGAGCGTCTCCACGGATTGCTGGAAACCCGTCGCCGCCTGGATGCCCTCCGCGGTCAGCTCCACGCCATGGAAGCGGATGTCGGGGAAGCGGCAGGAGAGCAGGATGAGGTTGATCCCGTTGCCCGAGCCGACCTCCAGAACGGTCTTGGGCCGCAATGTCTCGATCGCCTGCATGATCAGGAGCAGCCGCGTGCGCGTTCCGGCGATGCCGGTGGCGAAGCACCGCCGAGAGTTCCACAGCCAAGGGCTCGGGCGCTTGGCGGGGCTGTCGAGCGCGTATTTCTCGAATTCGCGGCGGGACCAGACCTTGTCATATTCTTGCCGAATGCGGTCGTCGGTGCGCGCGCGCTTGAACCCGGGCAACCAGCGCCGAAGAAGCTTGGAGCGCATGCTGGCGTCCCGCTCTCGTAGCGCCTGCCTCCAGTCGGGGTCGCCCTGCTCGGCCCAGCGGGCGAGGAACGGCCGGAACGCCTCGTCGAAATCGGCGGCGCCGAGCCCCAGCCCCAGCTCAGCCGCGTCGGAAAGTCGCATGATCGCTTCTCCCAGCCGCTCGCCAGCCTCGCCCGCGGCGGAGGCGGAATGCATGACCTCGCCCTTCGAGGCTCGGCTATCCCCTCGCACCTCAAGGTGAGGTCACCTAAGGAAAACCTCCTCATCCTGAGGTGACCGCGAAGCGGCCCTCGAAGGAGAGGAGGTTTCGCAAAGCCCCCTATAGCGCCCCTTCGCGCGGCGGTCGAGCCCCGGCGCGCCGATCTGGCCTGTCGCGGCCCTTTGCCTGTATAGTCCGGCGCAAAATCCCGAGGGCCCTTCGGCCAGAGGAACGGCATGACCCCGACCGTCTTCGTCCACACCAACCACAAGCAGCTCGTGGGCGCGCTCGTCTCGAGCTATTCCCTCAAGCGCAACTCGCGCCGCCCGGACCGCTTCGAGGTCCGCATCATCAACAGCGAGGACCATCCGTTCCTCAAGGCGCGCGAGGGGCAGTCCTTCCTGCGCGAAGGGAAGATGCGCGTCTGGCGCTACGACGATCTCCAATCTTTCACGCCCTTGCGTTTCATGCCGCCCGAGCTGATGGGCTATCGGGGCCGGGCCGTGGTGATCGATCCCGACGTCTTCGCCGTCGGCGACATCGCCGAGCTTCTCGACCGCGACATGGAAGGCAAGGCCATCCTCTGTAAGGCGCGGCGGACGGAGAAGAAATTCGCATCCTCGGTCATGCTGCTCGATTGCGCCAAGCTCACCCATTGGAAATGCGAGGCGCAGTTCAACGAGCTGTTCGAGGGCAAGCGCGATTACATGGACTGGATCTCGCTGCTCTGCGAGCCGGAGGAGACCATCGGCCTCTTCGAGGAGGAGTGGAACAGCTTCGACACCCTCGACGAGAAGACCAAGCTCCTGCACAACACCAAGCGTCGGACCCAGCCCTGGAAGACCGGCCTGCCGGTGGATTTCACCCTTGGCGATAAGGTGCGCCGCAAGGAGAATATGGGCATCATTGGGCGTCTCGTGCATGGGCTCATGGCGCGCTCCGCGCCCAGCGAATACGAGGCCCATCCGGATCCGAACCAGGAGCGGTTCTTCTTCTCGCTTTTGCGCGAATGCGTGGACAAGGGCATCGTCTCCGAGTCGCTCCTGCGCGCGGAGATGGCCCGCGACCATATCCGCCACGACGCCCTGGAGCTTCTGGAGAAGGCGCGGCCCCTGGCGGCCTGAAACCTCCCTACCTGCCGAGTCGCGGCCGTTGACGCCCTCACCGGATCCGCCGGGGCTCCGGCGCTTGCCGGGCCGTTCCGAAGGGTGCTACGAGGAGCCGCCCCAGCCCCTCCCATCCTCCTGCCCCGAGAGGTCAGCGCCGAGGCCATGAAAGCCGCCGTCATCGTCTTTCCCGGCTCCAATTG
>DATIDB010000153.1:0-2659 GCA_035456545.1 Alphaproteobacteria bacterium
GGTGGTGCTGGCCGATCTCGGCCTGGTGCCGATCTGGGTCGCAATCGTCTTCATCACCCGGGCCTCCATCGTCGATTCGATCCGTTACGCGGCGATCTCCCGGGGCGAGACGCCATTCGGCAGCGTTCACAGTCAACTCGGCCGGGTGCTGGTCTCCGGCCGCTTCATGCGCGGCTTCTACGGAGCGGTGAAAGCGGCCGCCTTCGGCTGGATCTTCTTCCTACAGCCGCTGCCGGCCATCCTGCCGGAGGCGTGGCGCCAGCACAGCCCGATCGCCGTCGGAATCGCCGATGCGCTGGTCTATGCCTCGGTGATCCTGTGCCTGTTGCGCGCTTTTCCGGTGGTGCTGGAGTTCCTGGCCGCCGCGCGCCCGTTCCGACGCACCAAGCCGGCCGGCGTGCTGTGAGGCGGCTGGTCTTCGTCGATCTCGACGGCACGCTTCTCGCGGGCGCAAGCGAACCGCGCTTCATAGGCCATCTCCTCGCCACGCGCCGCATCGGACCCGGGGCTTGCCTGCGCGCCCTTTCGTTCGCGCTGCGGCACGGGGCGCGCTTCGGTCGCCATGTTTGGAAGAAGAACAAAGCTTATCTGGCCGGATTCACCACCGCCGATCTGGAGCGATGGGGGCGCGACTTCGCGACCGAGCGGCTGATCCCGAGTCTGCGGCCGCAGATCTGCGCGCGCCTGGCGAGCCACCGCGCCGCGGGCGACCGCATCGTGCTGATGACCGGCACCCCGGACTTCCTCGCCGCGCCCATCGCAGCATCGATCGGCGCGGCAAGCTGGATCGCCACCTCCTGCGCGCGGGATGGCGAGCGCTACCTGGCCGCTCCCCCGCCGCGCCATCCCTTCGCGGCCGAGAAGCTGGCCCTGGCGAGCGAGGCGGCGTCGCGCCTTGGCGTCGCGATCGGCGACTGCGTGGCGTATGCGGACACCGCCGCGGACATCGACCTGCTCGCGGCGGTGGGCACGCCGGTCGCGGTCAACCCGGACCGGGGCCTGGCGCGCCACGCGCGCCGCCACGGATGGGAGATCATCGCCTGCGACTCGCGCCGCCCCTTCCGCCGAATCGCCGCCCGCGCCGGTCAGCGGGCGTGACTGAAAAAAAGAGCGGCGGCGCGCGAAATTTTAACTTGATCGTCGGGCGCAGTGCCCTATGTTTCGCGACAGACGCACTCGCACGTGCCTCTGGCCCTTCAGTGGTTATGCTACGACGTTAGGCGTCCTTTTGGGTTGACCTGGCCCGCGGGCCGAGACCTTAGAGGAACCCTGATATGGTTGTAGCCCGCCGGGCCAAACGGGCCGCGCATCCTCCCCTCAGCACCGAAGCTCGGGCAGCGATCGAAGGATCGGCTGCGAGCGCCTCCTCTCATCTCCGCGACCAGGAGGGATCGGCGATGCCCCTTCAGATCCTCGTCATCCAGCATTGCCCGCTCACGCCCGCCGGGCTGGTCGGCGAAGCCGCCATCGCCGCGGGCGCGGAGCTCACGACGATCATGCCCCATCACGGCGATCCCTTCCCGGCCGACCCCGACCGGTTCGACGGCCTGGTGATCTGCGGGGGGCCGATGCATGCGGGAAACGATTGCGGCTATCCGGCCTTTCCGCCGATGCTGCGGCTGATTCGCCGCTACCATGGCGGCGGCCGCCCGGTTCTGGGCCTGTGCCTGGGCGCGCAGCTCATCGCGCGCGCCTTCGGGCGCGAGATCGTGAAGTGGCGCGACCTCGAGCTGGGCTTCCCGGCCCTCAAGCTGACGGCCGAGGGCCGCGCCGACCGCCTGCTGCTCGGCACGCCGGCGCGCCCACGGCCGATGCAGTTCCACGAGGACACCTTCGAGCTGCCGGAGGGCGCCAAGCTCCTGATCGGCGGCGATTGCCCCAATCAGGGCTTCCGCATCGGGGACACGACCTACGGATTCCAGTTCCATATGGAGGTGACGCTGGCCGATGCGCATGCCTGGCTTCGGGATTGCCGGGAGTGGATCCAGCGCCATTGCGGGGCCACGGCGGACGGTCGCATCGCGGAGGTGACGCGGGAGATCGGCGTTTACCATTCCGCGGCCGCTGTCTGGACCCAGACGGTTACCGGCCGGTGGATGGATCTCGTGTCCGAGCGCAAACTGTGGCGCCAGGATTGGTGGCCGCTCCAGGCCTCGGCCTGACCTCCGTTAACCTAAGCCTTCAACGCCCCGGTTACCGCCCGGCGGCTAGCATTCAGTCCATGAAGGAGTCGAAGCGCCTGCGCGCCATCATCGCCGACGAAGAGGGGATCACCGCCATAGAATACGGGCTGGTGGCGGCCCTGATCTCGGTCTTCATCATGGTCGCGATCGGCGCGGTCGGAGACGGCGTCGTCGCCCTCTTCGACCTGGCCAATCAATCGATCCCCAATTGAGCTAGGTTCCGCTCCGGCCGGATCCGCGTCCGCCCAAATTCTGCGCCTGAGCCTCGTCCTTCGCCGCTTCCGTAGCGGCGCCGGCCACGCGGGTCGCCTTCTCCTTCGCCTGCTCGTAGATGGAGCCGGGCGTCACGCCCTGCTCCTCCGCTTCGGCCTTCGCGGCGGCTCCGGCGCTCAGCGCCCCCTCTTTCGCTTTTTCCCACTGCTCGCGAGCGTACTCTCCCGCCCGGTTCTGAAGCTGGTCGCGGCTCGGCCCGAAGT
>DATIDB010000154.1:0-3786 GCA_035456545.1 Alphaproteobacteria bacterium
AGCTCGCCCACGGCCTCGGCGACATGCTCGGGCTCGTGCGGGTCGAGCCGGTCCGGACGCCCGGTCGCCACGTTGCAGAAGGCGCAGGCGCGGGTGCAGACCGAGCCGAGGATCATCACCGTCGCGTGCCGCTGCTTCCAGCACTCGCCGATATTCGGGCAGGCCGCCTCCTCGCAGACCGTATTGAGCTTGAGGCGCCGCATCAGCGCGCGCGTCTCCTGATATTCGCGGCTGACCGGCGCCTTGACGCGAATCCAGTCCGGCTTGCGCTGCGGGGGCGAGGACGGGAGGTTCACCTTCTCGGGATGGCGCGGACGGGGCTGTGCGCGGGGCCTACCGCCCTCCCCCGCATGGGGGGAGGGAGAAGAAGCGGGCCCTAACTCCCCCTCCCCCTCGACGGGGGAGGGTTGGGGTGGGGGTGATTGCAGGCGCTCCGCCATCTGTCAGATGTGGATGACGCGGCCGTAAGCGTCAAGGACGGCCTCGTGCATCATCTCCGAGAGGGTCGGGTGCGGGAAGATGGTGTGCATCAGCTCGGCCTCGGTGGTCTCGAGCGTCTTGGCGATGGTGTAGCCCTGGATCAGCTCGGTCACCTCCGCCCCGATCATGTGGGCGCCGAGAAGTTCGCCGGTCTTGGCGTCGAACACGGTCTTGACCAGCCCGTCCGGCTCGCCCAGCGCGATCGCCTTGCCGTTGCCCAGGAACGGGAAGCGGCCGACCTTGACCTCGCGACCCTGCTCCTTGGCCGCGCGCTCGGTCAGGCCGACGCTGGCCACCTGCGGCATGCAATAGGTGCAGCCCGGAATGGCGTCGCGGCGCAACGGGTGCACATCGTTGAGGCCGGCGATCTTCTCGACGCAGATCACGCCCTCATGGCTCGCCTTATGCGCAAGCCAAGGCGGCCCGACCACATCGCCGATCGCATAGACGCCGGGCTCGTGCGTCTCGCACCACTCGTTGATGAGGATGCGCGTTTTCTCGACCTTCACCTTGGTGCCTTCGAGGCCGATATTCTCCACATTACCGACGATGCCGACCGCGAGGATGACGCGGTCGACGGCGATCTCGCTGGTCTTGCCGCCGCCCTCGACCGCGGCGATCACGCCCCCGCCGTTCTTCTTGAGGCCCTTCACCGTCGCGCCGGTGAAGATCTTCATGCCCTGCTTTTCGAACGCCTTGCGCGCAAAGGCGGAAATCTCCTCGTCCTCGACCGGCAGCACGCGATCGAGCACCTCCACCACCGTCACCTCGCAACCGAGATTGCGGTAGAAGCTCGCGAACTCGATGCCGATCGCGCCCGATCCCACCACCAGCAGCGACTTCGGCATGACGTCCGGGACCATCGCCTCCTTGTAGGTCCAGACGAGCTTGCCGTCGGGTTCGAGGCCCGGCAGCGACCGCGCCCGCGCGCCGGTCGCGAGGATGATGTGCTTGGCCTGCAGGTCGGCGACCGGCTTGCCATCCTTCTCGACGGCGAGGCGGCCCTTGCCGGCGAGGCGCCCATGGCCGTCCACCACCGTGACCTTGTTTTTGCGCAAGAGGCCCTTGACGCCCTGCGAGAGGCGGCCGGCCACCATGCGCGAGCGTTTAACGATCTTCGGCAGGTCGAAGCGGATGTTATCGGCGGCGAAGCCGAACTCGTCGAGCCGGTGCAAAAGATGCCCGATCTCGGAGGAGCGCAGCAGCGCCTTGGTCGGGATGCAGCCCCAGTTGAGGCAGATGCCGCCCAGATGCTCTCGCTCGACGACAGCGGTCTTCATGCCGAGCTGCGCGGCGCGAATGGCGGCGACATAGCCGCCCGGCCCGCCGCCGACGACGATCAGATCGAAGCTTTGCTGGTCGGGCATGCCGGCCTCTACAGTGTTGCCGCCTCATGCATCGAGGGCGGCTTCGCCGCCACCTCAGCATGAGGACTAAGGTTGGCTCACCCTTAGAGGCTCGGCTGACGCCTCGCATCTCAGGGTGAGGAATTATAGCGGTCCTCATCCTGAGGCGCGCCCGAAGGGCGCCTCGAAGGATGAGGGGGTGATCATCACAACAGCATCGTCAACGGGTCTTCGACGATCTTCTTGAAGGCCGCGAGCCACTCCGCGCCGACAACGCCGTCCACCACCCGGTGGTCGCAGGAGAGCGTCGCCGACATCACCGTCGCGATCGCGAGCGCGCCGCCTTTCACCACAGGCCGCTGCTCGCCCGCGCCGACCGCGAGGATCGCCCCCTGCGGCGGGTTGATCACGGCCGCGAACTCGCGGATGCCGTACATGCCGAGATTGGAGATGCTGAAGGTGCCGCCCTGATAATCCTCAGGCACCAGCTTTCCGGCACGCGCCTTCTCCGCCAGCGTTTTCATCTCAGTCGAGATCTGCGCCAGCCCCTTGGCGTCGGCGTTACGGATGACCGGCGTGACGAGACCGTTCGGCACCGCGACCGCGACCGAAATGTCCGCCGACTGGTAGAGGCGGATCGCCGTGTCGGTCCAGGAGGCGTTCGCCGCCGGCACGCGCCTCAAGGCGACCGCCGCCGCCTTGATAAGGAGATCGTTGACCGAGAGCTTGTAGCCGCCCTTGCCCTCGGGGGACTTGCCATTGAGATCCGCCCGCAGCTTCAGGAGCGCATCCAGCTCGCAATCGATGGTGAGGTAGAAATGCGGCTGCTCGCGCTTGGCCTCGGTCAAGCGCTGCGCGATGATCTTGCGCATGCCCGAATGCGGCACCTCGGTGAAGGGCGGCAGGCCCGCGATGGAAGCTTGAGGCTGCGGTGCGCGCGCTTGAGGCGCGACGCCGGATTGCGCGGCCGGAGCGCGCTGCGGGGCTCCGCCGACGGCGGCCGCCTGGATGTCGCTCTTGACGATCCGGCCATGCGGCCCGGAGCCCTTGAGCTGCGTCAGCTCGATCCCGGCCTGCGCGGCCATGCGCTTGGCCAAGGGGCTCGCGAAGACGCGCCCCTCGCCGTCGCCCGCGCCTGGTCGGGCCGAGGGCTGCGGCTGCGCCGCCTGCGGCTGCGGAGCGGCAGGAGCCGCTTGCGCCGCGATCGGGGGCTGCGGGGCTTGCGCGGGCTTCGCCGGCTGCGGGGCCGGCGCACCGGCGCCTTGGGATTTGCCATTGCCTTTCGAGGGCGCCGCTTTGGCGCCGCCCTCCAGCGCAGAGGCGTCCTCCCCCTCTTCCAGCAAGAGGGCGATCACGTCATTGACCTTCACGCCCTGCGCGCCTTCGGGCACGAGGATCTTGCCGATGCGCCCTTCGTCAACCGCCTCGACCTCCATGGTCGCCTTGTCGGTCTCGATCTCCGCGATGACATCGCCGGCCTTGACGGCGTCGCCCTCCTTCTTCATCCAGCGCGCGAGATTGCCCTCGGTCATGGTCGGCGAGAGCGCCGGCATCAGGATCTTGATCGGCATCGCCTTCCCCCTCAGCCTTTGTAGGCGGCCTGCTTGGCCGCGGCGAAGATCGTCTCCGGCTGCGGCAGCGCCAGCTTCTCGAGATTGGCCGCATAGGGCAGCGGCACGTCCACCCCCGTCACGCGCGCGACCGGCGCGTCGAGCCAATCGAAAGCGTGCTCCATCATGAGCGCGGCGATCTCCGAGCCGATCCCGGCGAACGGCCAGCCCTCCTCGACCGAGACGATGCGGTTCGTCTTCTTCACCGAATTGACGATGGTCTCGACATCGAGGGGCCGGATCGTGCGCAAGTCGATCACCTCCGCGTCGATGCCCTCCTGAGCCAGGCCTTCGGCGGCGCGCAACGCGTGCCCGACCATCAGCGAGAAGGCGGTGATGGTCACGTCCTT